>CAZRLL010000029.1:0-13683 GCA_964600735.1 uncultured archaeon | reverse complement strand
CTTCGTATGGAAGGATCATACGAATCAACGTTCGCATTAGTAACAAAAAAACTATAAACATTCCAAAGTGTGTTCAAACCCCTTCGTTGAGCTTCTGCAATCGATTTTTTCCCTCCAAATCTGATTGGGTTCCATGCTGGAGTTGCGACCAAATACCAGCGCATGGCATCTGCACCCACGGTATTAAATAACTCTTTTGGCTCTGTAGTATTTCCCTTAGATTTACTCATTTTAGAGCCATCTTTTGCAAGCACATGTTCCATACACAAAACACTCTGAAAAGATGTTTTATCGAAAAGAGCTGTACTCACTGCCAATAATGAATAAAACCATCCTCTTGTCTGATCAATTGCTTCTGTAATGAAATTGTAAGGAAAATCTTTTTCAAATTTTTCCTTATTATCAAATGGGTAATGATACTGAGCAAATGAAGCTGCTCCAGAATCATACCAGGTATCAATTACAAATAGTTCCCTAATAAACTCACCACCACATTTACATGCCCACTTAATTTCATCAACCCAAGGTCTGTGAAGTTCAAAATTTTCGGGTAATTTTACAACTCTATTGACTAATTCCTGTTTACTTCCGATGAAATCAACTTTTTCGCATCTATTACAAATCCAAGCCGGCAATGGAGTACCCCAGTATCGACTTCTCGATAAATTCCAATCCACAACGCCTTCGAGAAAATTACCAAATCGACCATGCTTTATATAATTTGGCTGCCAAAAAATTTGATTATTATTATTCACAAGATTTTCTCTTAATTTGCTCATGGCGATAAACCAAGATACAGTTCCATAATACAGTAATGGAGTTTCACAACGCCAGCAATGTGGATAACTATGTTTATAAGGTTCGGAATGAAATAATTTTCCTTCTACTTTTAACATTTTTATGATTTTTTTATCTGCATCCTTTACCCATATTCCAGCTAGAGGAGGGATATCATCTGTAAATTTACCAGCCAAATCAACCGGATGTATAATCGGCATTTCATATTTATTACCAGTTTCTGCATCATCTGCTCCAAAAGCAGGAGCTGAATGTACAATGCCCGTGCCATCGTCTAAAGTCACATATTCTGCGAGTGTTACTTGGAATGCGTTACCACCAATATCTTCGAAATAAGGGAAAAGAGGTTCATATTTTTTACCTTCAAGATCTGAACCTTTAAATCGATTAATTATTTCAAATTTATCTGCATTTTCCTTAAAGACTTTATTGATTAACGATTCAGCTAATAATAATTTTTCATCGTTATATTCCACAACCGCATAAGTGATATCAGGATTTACAGTAAGCATCACATTTGCCATCAATGTCCACGGAGTTGTAGTCCATGCTAGATAGCTAACTCCCTCCATATCTGTTGATTTGAAACGAATGAAAATCGAAGGATCAATTACGTCTTTATAACCTTGAGCTAATTCATGACTTGATAAGGTTGTACCACATCGGGAGCAATATGGAGCAACCCTTGTCCCTTTATATATTAATCCCTTTTCATATAGGGTTTTGAGTGACCACCAGACAGATTCGATATACTCATCCGCCATTGTTACATAAGAATTTTCTAAATCTAGCCAAAATCCAATTCTTTTGGACATCTCAACCCAATCGTCTGTATATTGAAGAACACTTTCACGGCATAATTTATTAAAAGCTTTGATTCCATATTCTTCTATATCACTTTTTGAGTTAAATCCCATTTTTTTCTCGATTTCTAATTCAACTGGTAAGCCGTGACAGTCCCAACCTCCAATCCTAGGGAGTACATATTTACCCTTCATAGTTTGATAGCGTAATGGAATATCCTTCAGAGTTCTAGTCAAAGCATGGCCTGCATGGGGAATGTTATTTGCTGTAGGAGGTCCCTCTAACCAGGTAAATACCTTACCTCCCTCTGAACGCAGCTTTTGTGTTTCTTTGTAAATGTTTTTTTTCTCCCACATGGATAGGATTTTCTCTTCCATTTTGGGAAGATCATTTTGTGGAGAAACTGGATTAAACTTCAAACTGGATTCTTCGCTACTTTTACTCAATAGAAGCAACCTCAAAATATATGTCAGCAATGAATGGTATCTTGTTAAATCTCTTTTCACATTTGTAATAAATTAGCATAAGATGAAAGAATAAAATAACACATCCTGATTGCCTAACTCTATAATTGTTTCATTGGTATTAATATTATTCTAAATAATCATTCCTCGGATAAAAAGAATAATTGAAGGATTTGGAAATAATCTTCATTAAGTTTAGGAATATTTAGGATTGATACTATAGTGTTTCGCTATTTTCTACAAGAGAAAGGTCTAGTTTTGAAAGATCTACAGAGGGATCCAAAGCTTTTGCTTTTTCAATAAGTTCATTAAATTTCGTTAAATCATTCACTTCATAATATAATTTTGCCGCTTCCATTAGTTGGTGTGCTGATACAAGTTCTGCATCGAATTCACTATTATTTAAGGTATAATTAGCGTTAGATTCAGTAAGTCCAGCTAATTTAAATTTTAATAATTTTATTCTTTCATTATCCTTGATATCTATTAGTAATCTAATGGCTCGTTCTATAAATACGACCTTCTCATTATGATCCAGACTATAATCGTTTGAGAACTTATCATACAGATCAAGCAACATTTCAACCAAAGGTTTTCTCTTTTCTTCCTCGTTCAAAAATTTTAGATTTTCTTGAGCTAATTTGATAAATTCTGCCTTCTCAATAAGGTCTTTCGAATTTTCCAATGCAGAAACAGCAAGTACAGTAGACAATTTCATTGTATTGATTGCTAGTTTCTGGTATAATTGAATTATTCTTTTAGTTTGGTTCGCCTGAGACCAACTCACCGCTGCCCGGTAGGCAAAATAAATCATATCCTCATAATTATTTACATCTATACACATTTGAAGCAAATGTTCAAAGGTTTTAGCTGCATTATAATATCGGGATGAATTAAAATTAGCTTCTGCTTCTTGGAGTAAAATATCAAAATTACCATTTAAATCATGTTGAATCATATCAAATATTTATATTTCAAATATAAAAACCAAGATTAAATCATACACTGCTATTATGATTACACATTTTTGTATTTTTTTGATAACCTAGCCTTAACGAATAGTTTATTTTGTTCTTTCCTCAATAGATAATTGCAGTTAGAACAATTATAATGAAAGGAGATAATTTTTGTGATTGATTTGGGTACAGTTGATACATTTATTGAGATAAGTCTAAGTGCAAAAAATGAAATTAAACGGCAACTGGCTCTTCATAATGATAAAAATGCAGGTATTAGGATCCATGTAGTGATTGATAGGTATTCTGGTTATGTTTTTGATTTAGAATTTGATAAGCCAAATCAAAACGATTATCTTGCAAAAATTGATAATATTCCTGTATTTACTAATAAGATGTACTTAGATTATGTCAAGGGGATGAAAATAGATTATGATCCCTCAATCCCTGCTTTTCAATTTACAAATGAAAATCCAACTTATAATTGTGTACCTGGCACTAAATTTGAATGTCCGAGCTGTAATTTATACGAAGAGAGAAAAGATGATCCAGCCTTCATACCGACCTCTGGCGACTAATTAAACAATTTGATCCAATTGATTATTTGGTAAAAGAAAGTATTCTCATTGCGTCAGTTATTGTTGCATCTTTAGTATTCGTTCTTAAATTTCTTATTTTTGATTCTAATTGATCAATTGCACTTACAATTCTCTTTTTTACATGAATAAACTCTTCATCCTCTAACGCTTTAAATAGATATTCGAAAGAGTTTTTGTTACCAGAGATCCCAATGACGTCAACAGCTGCAGTGCGAACAAATGGATTAGGATCGTTTAAAGCATCGTATGTATGTTTAAAGACTCTATTGTTTTTCCTAGAATTTTTATACATCTCGACAATTTTTCTTATTGATTTTTGACGCTGCTCTCTAATTTCATCAACTTGATCCTCCGGTAGTATTAAATCTCGTGGAATGCCGATTACACTATTTTGTAGTTCTTGTAGGTTGAATTTTGTATAGGACAACAACCAAAATATCAAACTGTTGTTTATATAGTTGGATATTACGTTGGCAATATCTACATATATTCTTCTATACTGTCGCATTATTGAATGAATTCAAACATCTATCGACCAAGAATAATTCGATAAATAATAATAAATCGTATAAAAGATACGATAAACTGTCAATTCATAATATTAAATCATCTGAAAATTCAAATATTTATGGATTAGAGCTGATGAATAGATCGAATGACGATATGTATGAGTTTGCAAAAGCATCAACGAATTATGTAAAAGAAATTGACAAAAAAGAGATTGAAAAGGAGATGGAGCAAATAAAATCAGAATATCATGTTGACCACTGCTGGATAAAAAGGAATTCTGAAAAGGTTGGAGTGGTTAAGATTTTACGCTCCACATTCTATGGGTTTGGGCTATCTAAAAACATTAATCAGGATGAAATCTACGATATTCTCCAATTAATTGAGAAAGATATTACACCTTGGTCTGGTAAAAGGATTGAAACCACAATTCATGTTGATTATTTGAAATTTGTCCAGAAAAATGGATACCTTATAGAGTTTTCCAGAAAAAAGATGAGATTAAAGCTATCAGAAGTAAAAAATATCATGGATAACACGTCGCTTAATTCAGAAATTATTACTAAGCGACATCTTAATGGATTAATTGAAATGTTTATTGACGCATATATAGGTAGTGTGGATGAAAAAATAGGTATGTTTGATACTTCGAATGCGCATTCTGCCATTCAGTCCATATTTAAGGGTTCTTTTGGTAAATATTTACGCGAAATGTCAATTCTTGTCAAACAAGATCATGAAATAATCGCAGCCATTATGACAACTCTTACAGAGGGTTGTCCATTCATTGTTATCGTTGGTGTTAATCGAAGGTTTCAAAAAACGGGCATTGGAAGGAAATTGTTATCATGGGTTATAGAGAAGGCAAATCAAAACAATTATGCTGAAATTAGATTATGGGTTACCGTTGAAAATAAGCCTGCCATAAATTTATATGACTCAATGGGCTTTGAACCAATACAACAAGTATACTCTCTTTACAAAAATCAATAACGTCTAGTTCCATCCACCCAGACTTGATTCACAATTGCTGTTTTTAATAATTCAGCATTATCAACAACATCGCGATCTAAAACAATAAAATCAGCCCAAAACCCTTCTTTTAATTTACCCAATTGATTTTCTTCCTTAATCGCATATGCTGCACCTTGAGTATATAGATCAATTGCCTCTCTAAAAGTGAGCTTTTCTTCGGGTCTCCAGGTCTCATCTTTCGGGTCTTTTCGAAACATTGCTGCATGAATTCCTAGCAAGGGGTTCGGATTTTCAATAGGTGAATCAGAGCCTCCTGATGCAACTATCCCGTTTTGGATTATTGTTTTCCATGCATAAGAAAATTGTAATCGATTGGATTTTTTACCTAATCTTGCTTCTACCCACTGACTATCTGTTGTAACAAACGGTGGCTGGATATTAGCAATTGCACCCATATCCTTCATTTTTTCTATTAAATCCATCCCTAAAACCTGACAGTGAGTAATTATTGGTCTATCCTTTTTTGTCAATTTAGCAAATTCAAAAGCTGCTAAAATGCTTTCAACAGCTAAATCTCCAATGCCATGTACTTCCAAACGGTATCCTGCCTCATTCGAAAGTTTTACTCGTTTATTCATCTCCTCTTGTGTGAATATTAATACTCCACAGCCCTTCGTATCTGCATAGGGGGATCTTAAGGCAGCTGTCTGCCCTCCTAATGAACCATCTGCAAACAATTTTACTCGATCACATTTTAATAATCCTTTAGAAGAACCTGCTTCAGGTGCAATTTTCGATGAGATTTCATTAAAATTAACCGTTAAATAGACCCTTATTGGAATTCGATCTTCATCTGTTAACTCTGAATATAGTTCCCAGGCTTCTGCATCATTGGTTTGTACCGTTGTTAAACCAACTTTCAAACATTCATTTAAACCCTGTTCAAGTAGTTTTTTCCTAGTCTGCTTATTCTTAATTTTAATATGCGGAGTTACTTGATTTAAGGCAGTTTCTTTTAATATACCAGTAGGAATTCCCCTATCGTCTTTTTCGATAACGCCTCCCCCTGGATTAGCTGATTCATCAGTGATTTTTAATTCTTCCAATGCTTTAGAATTTAATACCGCAATGTGATGACAGCTTCTAAAAAGAATAATCGACCTATCCTTATTAATGAGATCAAGATCATATCTTGTAGGATACCTCTTATCCTCCATATAATCTTGATCCCAGTTATATCCAACAACCCATTCCCCATTTGGAACAAGATCATTGATATATGTTTCCAATTTGTTTTGCATCTCAGCAATTGATTTAGGTTTATTCAATTGCAAACGAAATTTACTTCTACCTAGTGAATACACGTGAATATGAGCATCCTGAAGACCTGGTAAGATTGTTTGTCCTTCTAAATCCAGCTTAAGAACATTCATTGACTCTACTTCATCAATTGTAGTTAAATCTCCAATTTTTTCAATTTTATGATTTTTTATTAGCATCCAAGTTTTTTTTCCATCTCGAGTCCAAATATTTGCGTTATAGATTAGAGTGAACAATTCATTCACATACCAGTATATAATTTGATAAACAAAAATTTTTCATAATTAAAATAATAAATTGAATTAGTAATAAAAAATATAATTATTTTTCTAACTGAACATTGCTCAATTAATATTTTTGAAATACTAAATCTTTGAACAATAGATTATGAATGTTAGAGGCAAAGGATTTTCCAAAACCATGGATGTAAAAGCAGTCTTGGACTTATTATTAAAAAAAGCCTTATTTTTTCCGATTATAGAAAAAATCCAAACCTCGCTGTCGTTAGATAGAATTCTTTCAGATGATATATATTCTAATGTGAATCTTCCAGGTTTTGATAGATCCGCAATGGATGGATATGCTGTAATTGCAACAGACACGTATGGAGCATCAGAAAACAATCCTATTCAGCTGAAGATTATTGGTTCAATAGAAATTGGAGAAAGTGTTACTCCCACATTGCAGGTAGGATCTGCTATCAGAATTTCAACTGGTGCATCTTTGCCGTTGGGTGCGAATGCAGTAGTTATGATCGAGGATTGTGAAGAAATTGGATCAGAAACGTTGGAAATTGTGAATTCAGTAGCTATTGGCAAAAATGTTGCAAAAATGGATGAAGATGTCAAAAAAGGTGAATTGCTATTTCGCAGAGGTCACTTAATAAAACCCTGGGATATTGCATTATTAGAATCTATTTGTAAAGCCGTTATTAATGTTCAATCTCGTCCGAGAGTTGCTACTTTATCGACAGGTAATGAGCTGATACAATCCGGATCAATCCCTCAGCTTGGACAAATAATTGACTGTAATCGACCAGCAATTAATTCTTGGTTAGTCAAATTAGGAGTAAGTATCGTTAAATCTGATTTTTGTCAAGATAAACCGGAAGTCATACAAGAAAAAATCACCGAATTAACTGGTGAGTGTGATCTGATAATTACTACAGGCGGAACATCTGTAGGCACAAAAGACTATATTCCTGAAATAATCGAGAAATTAGGTGAACTCTGGGTGCACGGTGTTTCTATTCGCCCGGGTAAACCACTTGCACTCGGAAAGATTATTGTAAAATCAAATAGTGATAGAAGCGAGACACCGATAATTTCACTACCTGGATATCCATTGGCAGCTTTTATAAATTTCGATTTGTTTATTTCCCCACTCCTATCAAGGTGGACAAATTTATCCCCACCCTGGCAAAATTTTACCAAAGTAAAACTATTGCAAAATATTCCTTCAAAGATAGGATTCAGGGATTTCATTAGATTAAAGAAAGTGGAAGACGGAGCAGTATTAATACGTATAACTGGTGCTGGAATTTTATCATCACTAGTTCAAGCTGACTACATGCTTGAAATTCCTGAACACATTGAAGGGTATACAGCTGGAGAATGGGTAGAAGTGAAGAATTTAAGAGGTGATACAAATGTTTAAGAGGAAAATATTCCGAGAATTGAAAAGTGTGAGCGAAGCAACAGAAATTTTTTATAAATATTGTCCGAATGAAATCTTATCAAGTGAAACGATCCCCTTATTGGCTTCATTGGGTCGTGTTTTAGCAAATAATATCTTTTCACCAATCGATATTCCTCCTTTTGACCGAGCATCAATGGATGGATTTGCTGTAATTGCAGAGGATACTATCGGATCAATGGAAACTAATGCCATAACATTGGACGTGATTGGATCAGTCAAAGCAGGTTATACATTTGATAAAATTGTAAATAAAGGTTTAAGTGTTGAAATTGCTACTGGTGCTCCTTTACCAGCAGGTACCAATTGCGTTGTGATGGTGGAATATACAAAAAGGAATGAAGACAAAGTTGATATATTCCAAATGGTGACTCCCGGGGAAAATGTAACCTCTGCAGGAGCAGATATTCAATCCGGTGAATTAATTCTACAAGAACGGACGTTATTAACCTCACGAGAATTATCAGTTCTTGCTGCAATGGGTTATGACAAAATCGATGTGATAAAAAAACCTAGAGTAGGAATATTCAGTTCAGGGGATGAAATTATAAGTCTTGGTGGAGAATTGAGTGCAGGAAAATTGTATGACATCAATTCAACAGCAATTGCTGCGAATATTCTTGAAAATGGAGGAGATCCTCATATTCTAGGGATTATAGAGGATGATTTTGAACAGCTAGAAACACAAATATCAAAAGTTTTAACGAGTTATGACTTGTTAATTGTATCTGGGGGTACTTCAGCTGGAATGGGGGATATCCTATATAATGTAGTTGATAAGCTAGGAACTCCCGGATTACTTGTTCATGGAATTAAAGTAAAACCTGGAAAACCTACTATTCTTGCGGTGTGTGATGGAGTTCCAGTAATTGGACTTCCTGGTTATCCAGCATCAGCACTTTCAATTCATATGTTATTTGTTCTCCCATACATTAGATCTATTGCAGGATTGTCAACAATATCAGAGTCGAGTAAACTGGAGGCTACTATTAAGCAGAGAATTAGAAGTGTGACAGGCAGGTACGAATTTAAACCCATGAATATTATTAAATCAGAAGAGGGATGGCTTGCATTCCCTGTTCCTGGTGGATCCGGGGCAATTACTTCAATAGCTTTGGCTGATGGTTTTATTGAAATTCCTGAAGATATAAGTTTTCTATTACCAGAAACCAAGGTGTCAATATCGTTATTTTCTGATAAGATAAAACCTTATAGTATTCAAATAATTGGGAGTCATTGCATTGCACTAGCCCATCTGCAAAGTTTATACTCAAGTAAATTTCCAAATTATAGTTCACGTTCAATAGCAATTGGTTCCTCTGGTGGTGTGTCTGCTATTAGGAGAGGAGAAGCACACATAGCAGGAATTCATATCTTAGATGCTGAAAAAGGTTATAATTTATGGCTAGAGGAAAAGATTGATGCAATTATTATACCGGGATATTTCAGAATGCAGGGATTAATTGTAAAAAAAGGAAATCCGAAAAATATTATTAGTTTAAAGGATTTGAAAAAGAAAAATGTCCGATTTATGAATAGAAATCAAGGTTCAGGTACTAGAATACTATTGGATAAGTTATTAGTTGAAGAAAACATAAAGAAAGAAGAAATTAATGGATATAATCACTATGGCAAATCTCATACTTCAGTAGCTTCTGCGGTGAATTCAGACTTAGTAGATGTCACAATCGGGATTGAAAGTGCAGTGACCCCAGATTTAGAATTTATAGAATTATTTGAGGAGGAGTATGATTTTCTAATCAATAAGAAGTATTTTTCATTAAAACCGGTACAGGATTTTATAAAAACAATTCAATCCGAGGAATTTAAAAATATATTAACAAAGTTACCCGGGTTTAGATCAAAGGCTATTTGATTCAGTATTAACTGAATCCATTATCAATCCCCACCGGTTTTTACAATCATCGATAATTTTTTGATAGTTCTGCGTAATAAAATTTTTTTGGAAAAAACTATCTTCGTTAAAAAACTCCATCACAATTGAGAACACTGTATTATGATCGATTTTTCCAGAAAGCGAATTAATGTATTCATTATCCTGAAAAACAGGTATATCTATAGTCCAAATCAAAGCATCATGCCGAATGAATTGAATAAATACATGCTCATGGTCGGGATGAGTAAATCCAATGAAATTATCAACTTCCTCAGTTTCAGTGAATTGCATGTCTAATCTCTGAAAAGCCTCTTCTAAAGTTATTTTAACATTTTCTATATCCTGATTATGTGAGAATTGGTGTATTAACAATAAAACACCCTGAAATTATCCAGCATAAGGTAAACTGGAGTTTTCAATTTCGTAAAGGAAATTCTTTCTAATTTCATAAATTGAATGCGAGTTGAATATAACGGGTGCATCGATAATTGATTCTAATATTTGGGATAAATGATCAATTAATAATTGAAATTCCTTCTGAGCCATGCTTTGTATTGGAGCAGATAATAATAACCTCAATCTATTATTGAAATCGATTATTAGAGATGCCGTTTTGGATCCATTCGTTGAAATCCAGAATAGTTCGAACGATTCGTTATAATCAATTTTAGTTGTAAATCTAAAATTACCAAACCAACGACCCACTAAATTCTCATTTATTGCTTCGTATTGGTTTTTTGCTAATATAGGTCCTTGGATTTGTCCCATCGAAACGTAGTAGTAAAGGTTATTTGGCAATTCTGGAGATTTACGATTTAATTGTTTGAATAAGCGAATATATAGATCTGTCCCCGTTTCTGTCAGTGCATATCCTGCAGACATTTTTTGGAGAAGGTTTTTTGCAATTAAACGATTTATTGCTTTGGTTAATCTAGCTTGATGTAGAGACGTGAGTCTTTTCATACCTTGAAAGCTCATAATTACCATACCTGATTTAACTAATGTATTTACACCAATTAGATCTAAAACAAGATATTCGTCTCTAGTTAATTGTTCAAATCTGTAAAGATCATTAATCTGAAGTGATGAGAGATCCTTTGCATCTAACGCTTGAATCAGAGAAATTTCTCTTATTGAGTCAAAATTAGAAAATAGATCTGCATTTGGTTTCAAAAAATCATCCCATTTTTTTGCCTATTGAGAATAGTATATTGACAAATTAAAATGCATTCATATATCCCAAAAAAAAACGCTGGATTCTCAATAGTAAGCAAATAAATATTACAAACTAAATAAGCTTCATATCTTTGATACATAATAATCAACCATGAATTTCTCGGGACGTACACCTCAGGAAATTGAAAGACAAGTCGCGGTCTCTATGGGAGATAGTCCACCAGATTTGATGATAAATAATGGAAACATAGTAAACGTTATGACAGGGGAAATTTACGAAGCAGATATTGCTCTAAAAGATAACCGAATAGTTAGGGTTGGTGATATTACAGATATCAAGACTAAGTATCCAAATATTGGAGAAATAAATTGTGCAGGATCTTATCTTATTCCAGGTTTAATCGATACACATCTTCACACTGAAAGCACCTTACTAACACCGACTAGCTTTACTAAACTAGCATTACCAAGGGGAACAACATGTGCTGTTGTGGATCCACATGAAATTGGTAACGTTTTAGGGATCAGAGGATTAGAGATATATATTGAAGAGGTGAGAAGATTACCAATTGAATTTTTGGTTGAAATTCCTTCATGTGTTCCAGCTGCACCTATTCTTGAAACTGGGGCAAATATTCTCACATCTGACGATTATGTTCCCCTTGTTAATGATAACAGATTTTTTGCCTTAGCAGAGATGATGAATTTTCCCGGAGTTATCTATCGTGATCAAGATGTCATGAGGAAGCTTTCTTTGGCAGAAAACGCTGGCTTGATAATTGAAGGGCATGCACCTGCCTTAACTGGGAAAGATATGCAGGCTTATCTAACCGCAGGTATCAGCTCATGTCATGAGAGTATCGGTGTGAGTGAAGTAGTCGATAAACTACGAGCTGGATGTAAAATTCAATTACGTGAAGGATCGTTTGCACGTAATTTAATTGAACTCGGCACAGGTATCAAAAGTCAAATGGAAAATGCGATTTCTCCATGGGATAATGTAATCATATGTTCAGATGATAGACATGCCGATGATTTGTTAGATTTCGGTCATCTCGATCATTCCCTAAGACTACTCGTTAATGAAGTGGGGCTTGATCCAGTCAAAGCAATTCAGATATGCACTATTAATCCGGCGAATCATTTGCTTAGACCGGATCTGGGTGCGATAGCTCCGGGAAAAATTGCAAATATTGTTAAAATAAACAATTTAACAGATTTCAAGGTCGGTGATGTTATTTCACAGGGAAAACATGTTGTTCATGACCATAAGCTGCTAGTTGATTTAACAGAAAATCATTATCCGGACTGGGCTTTAAACACTGTAAAACCTCGTTTTATACCTGATGAAAGTCAATTTAATATTTCAGGTCCTCTTGAAACCGAAGAAGGTAAAAGAAAAGCACACATAATTGGAGTAATTGAACATTCATTGATTACAGATCATTTTATTGAAGAAGTGATGATTGAAAATAACAAGGTGGTTCTAGAAAATGGTTTAGATTATTTTTTTCTACTAGATCGACACGGTAAAACAGGGAATTTCAGTAAATCTCTTGTCAAGGGTTTTAATTTTGATGGAAATGTTGCGATAGCATCAACTGTGGCTCATGATTCCCATCAATTGCTCATTATAGGTAATAATTCACGATGTATGTATTATGCAATGAAAGAGCTATTGAACTCTAATGGAGGTCAATCAATAGTTATTGAAAATGATAGAGGAATCGAGCGCAAAACACTCCCTCTCCCATATGCAGGTTTAATGTCAATTGATAAACCTGAATTAGTTGCAGAGAAAATGAAAGATATGAAAGAGTTTTCTCAAAAAGTGGTTATGGGTATTTCAGAACCATTTATGTCCCTCTCATTCTTGGCTTTACCGGTCATACCATCACTAAAATTAACTGATAAGGGTTTGGTAGATGTTAATAAATTTGAAGTAATAGAATTATTTGACAATTAACCGATCGGCACGAATTTTTTATTATCAAGCATTACTTTGATTATATCTCCAGGTTTAAATGTAGTGTGTTGATGAATCAATTCAATTCTTATCTTATTTTCAACTAAGATATGTAAGGACTTCTTAGTAGCTGAAATAATTTTTGCTTTCATTTCACCTGCATTTAAATAGATCGCATTATAAGGAATTATCACATCTGTTTCATTACCTAAGAAAGAATCCTTGCCGATCACATTAGGAATCCCTAGTAATTTTGCTACCTCGATATTTGCTGGTGAATCGATTAAATTGTTAATTCTACCACTCTGTAAGATTTTACCTCTAAACAGGATAAATACTTTATCAGAAATTAATTCCGCTTCTTGAGGAGAATGAGTTACATGCACCGTTGTCACCCCTGTCTTTAATTGTATTTCTCTGAATAGTAATGCAAGGCGAGACCGTTCAGGAGTATCAAGGGAACTAAATGGTTCGTCAAGCAATAAAAACTGAGGTGATGGAGCAAGAGCTCTTGCCAAGGCGACGC
>CAZRLL010000028.1:15440-26749 GCA_964600735.1 uncultured archaeon | reverse complement strand
TACCAAAATCCAAACAATACGAAGAAGAAATGTCAAACAAACTTATTGGAATTGCAATGAAATATCATTTAACAAAATCAGATTGGGGTCAGTTGGAGAAAGCGACTAAGTCGTCTAATTTAAATGTTCGTGATCTTGCTAAAGAATTGTTATTGGAAAGAAAGGGTCGATCAATTGATAAATGGATTAATCAACACGAAGAATCATTTATTGATTTAGAAGATAGGGCATATTCGATAATTAATGACTTCATAATTTCGTATTTTGAGACTCATATTTGTACAAAGAAGTTACATAATAAAACACTCGAGGTAGAGATTCCAGATAGTCTGTTAAAAAAGATACAGACTCCCTTTGATAAAAATTTGCAGAATATTGATAAGTTACAGAGATCAAGGGATATGCTACCAGGTAAATTTGCAAATACAAATCATGCAATAAAATTTAAGATTCAAGGCATATTAATTAAACTCAGAAAAAGATTTCTGGAAGAAATCTGTCAAATAGACCCATATAATTTAGTTGAAATCTTGATTGAAGAGATTGTGGATAGAATGAAATTAAAAGACAAACAATATTTTCCAGAGAAATTTCAGAGAAAAGTAGATTTCGAAAAAGATGAGCTATTATGGTCTGAACAATGTGAATATATACATAAAATCGTTTTAAATTTAGGTTCTATTGTTTATGACATATTGCTTGAAAAAATTGATGAAGATCGACCTAGCTATGAGAATGGATAAATTCTGACAATTGAACATATATTTTCTGTATTATTCTACTTTACAGATTCTCTCTCGAACTGCTCTATCAATTCATCGATTTTTCTACCGATATCATCTCCGAGTATGAATACTTGGGATAAGTTGTCATATTCCCCCAAGTTGGGATCTTTATTTAGAAGTCTTAGGATTGTTTTCTGTGCATCTTCTTTGTCTAGAGCGGATAATTCTGCTATCCGTGACAGTTGAGTCTGAATCCCTTCTTTCAACTGTCCGAGAATGTCTAATACCTTTCTTTCGCTCTCTTCTTGTCTTTTCTGTTTTTCCTGTATTAACCTTCCTTCTTTTTCTACCTCTTCAATTTTTTGCAGATCTCCCGAGATCTTTTGTTCCAGTTCTTCAGCAGAAGTAATGATACGTTTCAGATCATTCCCTGATTTATTTTCCCAACCATTCAATTGTTTATTTCTATTTCTATGATCTCGATTTTCTGCTCTCATAAATTGACCATACATATTCTTCACATCTTGGTAAAGACTATGATTTTGAGCTTTCAAGGCAATTAATTGAGATTTTTCCAGTGATATACCTCCATGTTTCTTTTTCAACTTATCGAGTTTTTTCACCATGTTTTCCAATTTTCGTTCCCAGACTGCTTTTTCTATCCCATCTGTAGATATCATAGCTTTGCCTTCTTGGAGTTGTTCTGTGTATTTATCTTTGCTTTCCCCGATGTAAGAAGAGATAATTTGATCATTTACTACGTTCAGATAAAAATCGATTTTTTCGATTATTTGTCTGGATTGGTTAGCAATAATACTTTTATTAATTTCTTCCTTATTTTGTAGTTCAGCAACTAATTTTTCTTGTTGCTTGGGTATTTCCTCAATATAATCCTTAACTTCATCGATTATTTTATTGATAGAGATATCTACTTGTTGGGAGGTTACCAGTTGTTTTTTTTCTGGTAATTTCCATTCGATTAAATTGTCACGTAATTGATTGGCTACTTGAATCAATTCGCTCAGATTTGGCAATATGAACTCAATTATCCTACTGCCATGGATAGTCATTGATTTATGGCTGACAACTTCACACTCAAATGAAAAAGGCACGGGAAGTCTGATCCATCCACCCCAATGTTCATTATCATAAAAGAAAAATCCTATTTTGTATATTCTATTCCCAGACCGACTTTCCTGATGAAATCCTCCCCCGTGATAATCCCCTAAGCTCTGTACAATACCTGTAGTATCCTCCAATTGGACTGTATTTCCTCTTAATATAACCCTCATTAAACCACAATTAATATCTTAATTATATTTACTATTTGGCATATATTAGTCCTATTTCATATTTTTTCATATCATAAAGAAGTTGAAAAGCCAATTTAATTAACTTACTTGAATTATGGTGAACCATAACACCCAAATCCAATACAATATCAATTCCAAAGGACATGTTGTTGTATTATAGATTAATTTATGCGGGTGGATCACCTCCTAAATTTGTCCCCTGTCTTCGGATAGCGGACATTTTTTAAACCTTGAAAATCGTGTGTAACTTAACGGAAGTATGTACTCACGGAAGAATTTGCACCAGAATTTAGTAGTGTGTGGTAATAGGAGAACTCATTCTCGACGGGTGTTGATCTCCTTTTTTGATTCAGTATGAATATTGATATATAATGCAAATCCCTATATAATCTAACTAATATGATTATACATGGAATCTCCTGAAGATAGGGTCGAATTCTTAACCGAAGAAATCAACGAGGCTCAGAGTAAAATGAGCCTAGATTCTGCAGCATTACTATTGTTATTTGAAAAAATAATTGAAAAATATCCGGTTGACGTCCAAGAGGTTTTACAGCTTCACAATGCGCTGAGTAAACGATTGCGGGGGGAAAAATATAATCCGAATATGGAGTTAAAATTACAAAAATTGGTTGAGGAAATATATGATACTCGGTCAAACATTGAGGAATCAGAAAAGTTTGATGTATCAAATGATCAGATTCAATTGGTTTTGTAAGTAATTAGCCAAGATTGTCTATGAAGGTTATTATTAGTTGATTCAAAACTTGAAGTCAATTAAGTTTTTTAGAGAGTAAGCACAGACCGGATTTAGCTTTATGAATACAATTTATATTTAATTGTGAAATTGAAAACTTTATGGATCAAATCGAGAAACAAGAAATAGGTAAATCTGGGAAAGACTAGCAATTGAAAAACTGCTACCTAGAGATTTTCACACTTTTTTGACTATACTCATAATTATCAAGGATGGTATCAATAAGAAAATAGAATTGTTAAACTCTGTTTCCTCCAGTTCAGTGGTGACATAGGCTAAAGAAGTATCAATTACCCATATATTTCTCACTTCTTCTTCTCTTGATAATACGAATAAATTACCATTGTAATAATACATATCTTTTACAAATGGATTTGGTTCGACGTCGATTACCCTATCAGGTTTCCCAGTGGTAATATTAAATCGGAAAAATTGTGCTTCTTCCTCATCGATTTGTCTCCTACCTTTTTCTCTATAACCTGCAAACCAAATTCCGGTACCGTCATAGGCAATATAGGGGTAAACATAACCGGGTATTGCTCCTTCATCTATGGTAACCTTGGCTATTTTTTCTAAATTGCTATTGTAGGTGACCAATATATGATTGTCTTTTGTTCCAGAAGACACATATATTGTACCGTTAATATAAACGAAATGGGGCGTACCTCCTTTTTCAAAAGCAATATTTTCCTGAAATTGTTTATTTTGAACCACCTGACCTGTAGTGGCATTTACCTTCAAGAAATAATCCTCAATTGTAATGAAGTACAAAAATCCGTCTGCTGCATCTTTGGTGACTATATATCCAAAAGTTTCAAGTGTTTCTCCTTCAGGTGGAATGATAGATAAAGATATATTTCTAATATATCCTTCTCTGCTATTTTGATAAAATGTAAAATTATCATCCTCTCTTATCCAAACATTATTTTTATCCATAAAACCATTCCCGGTACTCATATCTTTTGGAGGTTTTACTGCCCCAATATATCGTCCATAATCAGCAGTGGCAAATTGAGAATTTAGTATAAATGAAAATAATATACAAAATATCAGTGTAACCTTGTTGTTCACTGTGTTAATCTTTTTATGTAAAATTTTAAACCTTTTAGTGTAAATTTCAATTCTAGTATCAGTGAGAATTATTAAATTTCAAACTATCAGTAATTTTATCCAGATCACTAAGGATCTCTATTCTTATGTTATCGAGATAACCTTTCAAATTTTCATTAGCTGATATTATTTTGCTTATCTTCCGTTTTGCTTCACTTATTTTGTTCAAATTCCTTATGATGGATTTCACTGTTGTATATATCTTTTCAACATCAACTTGATTGTCTGGTCTCTTGCCTAAATCACCAGCAATTGATCCAATTCGGGCTAATTTATAAACAACTTCTAAAGCTAATCCATTATCATCAAATTATACTTTACTCATCCATTTCAAAGTGAGTCTTTTTCAGAAATCCATTGAATCATGCTATCAGCTACATCTTGCCATCCATCTTCTAGCATCATCATATGAGCTAGATTTGGAAACAGGATTGCTTCAGTATTGTATGCTTTCGCAGTTGCTTTTATTTGTTTTATCGTAAACAGCCTATCTTTTTCAGCACCCATAACTAGCATTGGGGTCTTGACTTTTTTTGGTTTGGGCAAGCTAGTAAGCATCATTCCCCAATATGCAAAATAAGATTCATCTTGTGTCAACGCAAAATATTTCTCAAATTTTTCTTCTCCAATCTCATCTGTATACAATAGCCATTTTGCCCTTTTTGGCGAGTCCATAATTGGACCAAGTTTCCATATTAGATTTGCTTTTAAAAATGCAAGTGGAAAGCGAAATGCAACTTTCAAGGTGGTTTTGATCACACCTGATGGTGGTACTGAAGCTAATAATATTCCCAGCGGAGCCTCATATTTTTCCAAGTATTTCTGAGTAATCAAGCCACCCATTGAATGCCCCACTAATATTGGTTTCTTATCCATTTGATCAATTACTTGTTTTACATCTGCAACGTAATCACTGATTTTTGTGAATCGCAAACTTTTATTATTCTCGCTACTCCCATGACCTCTAAGGTCAATTGCATAACAGACAAATCCCAGTTCTACGAAATAAGGAATAAAAAATTCTTCCCAGTACCATGCTCCACCTCAGGCCCCATGAATAAAAAGGATTGGTGTCTGAAATTTAAGCTCTTCTGGCTCTTTACTTACAAGATTTAATTTCATGTTTGGGAACTTATTACAGATTATTTTTGTGTTTTGTCGAAAAATCGTTTTGTTTTTACCTATACCTTCTTCCTTTCTTAGTATGGACTAATGTAGGTAGCATTCTGATCATTTGTCTTTTCAGCAAATTTTATTCCATCTTCACATGAATCCATTCGTATATACGACGTTTCACTGTTTGGGCTACCAAATACATACGAGGATCCAAAATCGTTAAAGTTTTTTCCGAAATACTTTGTTTTTGAAAGCATAAACTAATAATTTTCTCTTGAATATTTTTCATCAAAATAAGTAATATAAATCTGGCACTGTGATTATTTAACCAATCAATGGGTGATAAATATAGTAAAGTCTGCTTTCATAAGTAGTTTCTTACCTCGAGAGTGTGGGATTGCTACTTATACCAATGATATATCGTCTAACATTGAATATATTACTGGAAATAATCCACGCTCAATTGTAGCAATGAATGATCTCCAATCACATTACAAGTATGGCAAACGGGTTGTTTTAGAGATTGACCAAAATAATCGAAATCAGTATAAGCAAACAGCGAATAGATTGAACAGTTCTGATTTCGATTTGGTCAACCTTCAACATGAATTTGGTTTATTTGGTCAGGAATGGGGTAAAAATATCTTAGAGCTTCTCAAATATCTCAAATTACCCACTGTAACAACATTACATACCATTATTCCGAAAGATTCAGGTATCTTCAAAAATAATAAATCTAGAAAAACACATGAAATGGTCCTGTCTAGTATAGGAGAAGTAAGCGATGCCCTGATTGTTCTCACAAAGATGGGGAAAGATATTTTGACACAAGACTATAATATTGATCCGAATAAAATTCATTATATCCCACACGGTGTCCCGACTCTGCCGTTTGTCAAAAGTAGAACAATGAAGAAAGTGGTAGGTCTTGAAGGTAGGAAAGTTTTATCGACTTTTGGGTTCTTGCGATCTGGAAAAGGGCTCGAATATACTATTGCAGCATTGCCTAGTTTAATTAAAGACTGGCCCGAGATAATTTATCTGATAATTGGGGAAACTCATCCCAGTACTAGAAGAAAAGAAGGTGAGAAATACCTCAATTTCTTGAAGAAATTAGTTAAAAAATACAATCTTGAAAATCATGTCCGATTTTATAATAAATATCACTCTAATAATGAAATATTCAAACTCCTATTAGCTACAGATGTTTATGTAAGCCCTTATTTAGGGAAAAATCAGATTTCAAGTGGTACTATTGCTTATGCATTAGCAGCTGGGAGAGTAGTAGTTTCAACCCCCATAGATTATTCTGTAGAAGTATTAGCCAATGATCGCGGTGTTTTGTGCGAGTTTGGGAGCTATAAATCGATTTCTGATCATATTGCTTCAATTTTTCAAAACCCAAAAGGAAAAAGTGAAATTGAAAGAGCAGCACACACCTATTCAGTTAAGAGAAGGTGGCCATATATCGCAAAGCAATATTTAAACCTCTTTGAAAATGTGATTGAGGAAAATCAACTATTGGACTTACATTTACCATCTAAGATGCGATTTTCTGAGATCTTAAATTCACCCATTCCTTGAAATTTTGAAACATTATGGTAAGATTTCACCTAAATCATATTCAACGCCACAAATCACGGTGTCCGCACCACCGTAGTATATTATTAGTTTATCATCAAGTAATACATTACCACAGGAGAAGACTACATTTGGCACATGTCCAAATAATTCGTAGTCCATTTTTGGTTCAAGAATGGGATCTTCTGAACGATACAGAATAGTCTCTGGATCGTCTTTATCCAATAACATCACACCCAAACGATAAACCTTATCGAAGTCTACGCCGTGATAAATCATAAGCAATCCTTCATTTATCTCGATTGGAGTACCTGCTGCACCGATTTTTAATGAATCCCAACTATTTGGTCTTACTTGAGCTATCGATTTTAAATTACACCAGTGTTTTAAATCACTTGAATATGCAATGCATAGATCTGGTTCAATACGATGAAACATGATATATAGACCATCTTTTTTTCGTGGTGAGATGACCGCATTCTTATTTAGTATTCCATTAAAAGGCAACGATCTTTCTTTCCACTCCCAATTCCCAGAAATAAGATCATCAATGGATATTTTGGTTAAAGCAATTTGATACATTGACCTTGGATATGCTCTAAATGCCGTATATGTCATAATACAATCTTGATCGATTTGTGTTATTCGTGGATCTTCGCATCCTAAATCATCATAAAAGCCGTCTGGACTGAATATTGGGTGGGGGTATCGCTCTTCAATGGTATAACCATCTGATGTAATAGCCAGGCCAATTCGGGAGATCATATCATTTCCCATCGCTCTATATAGTATGTGGATTTTGGAACCTGTTTGAATAGCAGCAGCATTAAAAACCATTCTTGTTTCCCAATAATTTTCAGGAATAGGTTTGAGGATGGGATTCATTGAAAATCGTTTCATCTGGAACCTCCTTGAAATCAAGTTACAGTACGAATTTCTAGAAAGTCATCTATTACATCTCGAAGGTTCAGAATTCCAGTCAATGTTCCTTCATCATTGACAACAGGTAGATGGCTAATATGATACAAATCCATCGTATATTTTGCTTCAGTAAAAGTGGAATTCTCATTTATTGTTCTTGGATTAAATGTCATTGCCTCCTTGATTGGTTTGTCTAATGGAATTCCTGTGGCGATACATCTAATGGCATCTTTTTCAGTAAATATTCCAAGACATTTGTTACTTTCACATGTTATTATCAATGAATCAATTTGCGTGTTATATAACTGCTTTATAGCATCTATGATTAGAATATCCATAGATCCTTTGATAACATTTTCATTCATTATTGCCTTTATTTTCAAGATCATCCACCTTAGTACATTTATTCTTTGATAATAAATAAAAATGGAACCGTCTAAAATGGATAAAATGCACCACTATTTCAATAATTTTTGACAAGAACTGCTGAACATGTAAAAAACTGCTAATAACAAGATTAAAGTTTCTTGTGTGGAAGTACGAACATATTCAAAGAGATGTAACCCACTTAAATTCTGATTATAATCATTTAATTTTAAATTATTTAAATTGTTTGCAAATGGCATATATTGGTAACCAATATAATAATAATTAAAATATTAATACGTTTAACCTAGGAAATTCAATCATTTTATAAAGTTCACCTAAGTTGAAATTATTTATCCAATTAGAATAAAGAGGTCTTAAATCTAAGCGAATATAAGTTCACCAATGGATGATTTACAACCACATATAAAACTAAAAAAAGTGGACAAAATTTGCTTTCTAAGTGGGAATCCTGATAGAGTATCATTTATTGCTAAATATT
Organism: uncultured archaeon; assembly: GCA_964600735.1. Taxonomy (GTDB): domain Archaea; phylum Asgardarchaeota; class Heimdallarchaeia; order Heimdallarchaeales; family Kariarchaeaceae; genus LC-2. The sequence continues at coordinate 18,358 of CAZRLL010000028.1, read as the reverse complement.
TACAAGGTTCGGAAAAAGTTGCTGAATACAGGGGTTTAATTGCATATAAAGGCAAAACACAAAAAAAACAAATTCCTGTTACTGTGCTGACGACAGGAATGGGAACGGGTAGCTCATCCATTGTATTGGAAGAAGCCCATCGTGCAGGTGGAAAGATATTCATAAGAATTGGATCAACCGGATCACTACAATCAGGTGATAAGATAGGTACCATCTATATTCCCCACGGAGCCATACGAGACGAAGGTACAAGTTCACAATTTATGCCAATTGAATTTCCAGCAACTGCAAACCCTAATCTATATCAAGCTCTATGTAATTCAGCTAAAAATCAAGGAATTTCCTATAAAGGTGGTATTGTATGGACAACTGATATCTACTATCAACCGGATTTGAATCGGTTTCGGGAGTGGGCCAAATATGGTGCTACTTGTGTTGAAATGGAGTCATCAGTATTGTTTACATTTGGTTCAGTCAAAGGAAATGAAGTACAAGTTGCTACAATACTAACATCCGATGGGAATTTGGAGGATGGAAATAATATTTATGTAGGGAACATTGAAGAAAATTATGCTCAATTTCAACAAGGAGTAGAAAATACCATCAAATGTGCGATTGGAGCAATTGACTCGGAAATCAGCCAGTTAATATTGAATTATTAGAATCAGTTGTTTTAGGAGACTGAGTCTGCAAATTTTCTCTTCGTTTATCAGAGAATGTAACAAATCAATTCGAGGTATTGGACTAAACGGAAAATTCTTGAAGGAGAACATATCTTCATATCTATTTTTTCGAATTTAAATAGGCTAATAATTTAAATGAGATTAATGGATGTAGAGAAAAGTCTATCTGCTTTTCATAATTTATTATTATTTACTCAGATTGAATCAAAGATTTGTCCATGGATTAAGGATTTAACATTTGAGGATATTTTGGGAGAAGCAAAATCCGAGTTAAATGAAGTGAAAAATGCTAGCAATAAGGAATTGGCTGCAGAGCTGGGTGATTTAATGCGTGATGTATTGCTCTGCATATTAATTGCCAATCGAGATAGGGGAATCCAACCGTTAGAAAAGATAATCGAAAAAATATTACTGAAAGTAAAGACACGTAAACCTTGGGTAGAAAATGGAATAATCGTAAATAAAGACGAAGCTGTTCGCATTTGGAATGAAGTTAAGAATGCTGAAAATGGTTAGCAATAATGATAATAATGATTTATTTATCAAATACATCAGTTTCATTTGAATTAATTTTCCTAATGAGATTGAGAATTTTTGTAAACTTTTAACTTAGCAATATTCTCAAGAAAAATTCTTCCTGCGTCAAAATCTATTATTTTGAATAAGGGGTCACTGTTGAAATAATTAATTATTCTTGCAATCCTCAAGTTGAGTAATCCTTGTGTAGATTTTAATACTTTATCAAATGAAATCCCAGTAGTACGTATTATCTCGGATAAGGTTAGTTTATTATGTATCATTAGCACTATCAAGGTTAGTACAATTGGTTCTCGGTATGTTGGAATACCGAGGTATTGCTGATACATTAATACTATTAATCTCATTACAATTTAAAATAAAAATCTCGGAAATAAAGAGAGAGGAAATTGATTTTTCTAATATTCTTTTCTGATGTCTCGAAGTTAAACAATATCAATTATGTGTATGAAAGTAATCATTCATTTGCTAATACAACTTTACCGTCAGTCACGGATTATATCTGTAAATACAAGGAAACTATCAGGAAAGAGTTATAGATAAGAGATTTAAATTATAAGATACTTTTTATCATTTTACATGGGAAGCCCTAGGCCTAAATTTAACCATTAACATCATAATTGGTAATAATACCCAATTAATATTATTTTGCCTTGTATTAGTTGTTAAGGGAGCTGAAGATGAAGTTTTAGTAAACTGTGACGTAATTGTAGTTTTATCCAAACTGGTTGCAACCTCATCTGGTTTTGATGTAGCATAATACACATCCATCTTCCCATTTCTCCCATCCGTCCAAACAACGTGGACATCATCATTCTTGTCAATCTGGATGGTTACATAATCCCCAGGTCGCGTAAAATATCCAGAACTACTATCAGTAGATACTTTGAATTCATCTGCAAAACTATTGTTATCAGGAAAATATACCCTATATTTTAAATCAAAATCATAATTTTCAGGGGCATCGTAATATACAATGTGAATATTTCCATTGGAATCAATTTCCATATCTGGCATCCATTGACTTCCTATCTCTGAGGGATTAACTCTTATCCGATCACTCCATGTATTTCCTTGATCGTCTGAATATCTCATATAGATATCCCAATTTCTAGCATCTATGTCCGCCGATATATCCTCCCATACTAAATAAATTCGATCTGCATTGTCATCAATAACCATTACTGGAAGAGTAACTTTTTTCGGTCTATTAGAACTTTCAGAAATGGAAAAATGTGATGCATTATAGCTAGGATTTATATCCAAATCTACTCCCCAGGTATTGCCATAATCTACTGATTTATCAAACAAAATATCACTTTCACGGGGATCATCTCCAATAAAACTCCATGCAACGAAAATTACACCCTCATCTCCTGACTGGATAAATGGACCCAGATGGTAAGGCGAATTAAGATCATTAATAGTAATATTTTCAATAAAAGTTATTCCTCCATCAAATGATCTACTCAGTCGAACAATTACCTCACTTTCTAATACATCATCATAAACTAGCAATATTGTACCATTATTATTGATAGTAAAGGTTTCTTTGTCAGCGAAACCGTCTCCAAATGATGCACGCACGATATCCCAATCCGATCCATAGGTGGCCGTCTGGGCTAATGTTATTTGTGAAGGATCGGTAGTAGATGTAGGATATTCCAAATACATGTAATAAAGTGTATCATTAAAGAA
>CAZRLL010000028.1:0-15430 GCA_964600735.1 uncultured archaeon | reverse complement strand
CCATCCATGGGTCTGATTGTCTGGAATTTGGAAAATAATTTTGCATATCTACAGGATCCTCCCAATCCTCACCGTTAATTGAATAGGTAAAAGATACGACTGCACCCCCACCATCATGTGTTTCTGAATTTTTCCAACCAACAAATATTATTCCATCATCATTTATTGCCATCGTTGGTTCTACGTCGTGAGGTAAAAATACGTTATTATCGGTTGAAATTAGTACGTTATCCCAATTTAAATTATCATACAGCTCAATCTTTTTCCCAGAAGTTGGTTTTATGATGTGTATGTGTGACAAGGAGAGGATCAAAATTGATAGAAACACAAATAATGATTTATTCACTTCAATATCGGATGCTTGGACTTTTATTAACAAACTGCACTGTTGATAACAAATTGACAATAATACTATCAATAGGCGATTTTAATTAATTTAGAAACAAAATTATTTTTCACTGATATTTCCACTGAATTTATTTTTTAATGGTAATGTTTCCCGGACCAGAATAAATCCAATAATTACACTAATCCATGAAAAAATAGCCGGGAATATTGTCCATACATTCATGCCTAGATTAGTATTATCCGCCATAAATCCACCAAAAATCGCACCCAAAGCCATCGATAAGGTACTAGCAATTGTTATTATTCCCATTCCTCTCGATCTCTCCTTTTCTGACGTAAGATCAGCCATCATTGCCGGGGCAGTTGGTCGCAACAATGCATATATAGGAAAACTCCAGAAGGCAAAAACAATTAATACCTGGTGAAAAAATGAAATCCCAATAAAGAATATCGGGTAAATAATTAAGCCAAGTAAATATATCGGTCGTCGTCCTATCCTATCAGAAACGGAACCCAATTTGATTAAAATTAAAGTTCCAAAAAAAGTTGCTAAAGCATTAGCATATCCAATCATGTCTGAACTCATATTAATTTCTTCAAATAGAAATACACTGGCAAATAAAAAGAATGCTCCAGCAGAAAAATCAAGAAGAATAATCGTTAGGGTAAGATAGAATATTTGTTTATCTTTAAATAACTTCCATAAACTGGTGGTTTCCACTTTTGTTGTTGATATTAGTAATTCACCATCTACCCTTTTCTTATTTGGACCAAAGTAAATAATCAATCCTGAAAGAAATATCGATATTGCAGAAATTACAAACATCAATTTTATACCTATTACACGGTAAGAAATTCCAGAACCTAATGATCCTAAAAACCAGCCTAAACTAGCAAATAACATTAAATGTCCAGTTACACGCCCACGCTCATTTATTTCGCATATATTTGTGGCAAATGCCTGTATAATGGTATAATAAGCTGGGAATACTAGTGCTGCAATTCCAACAATTATAATATACTGATATGATTTGCTAATTTGAGTCAAAAGTAAATATTGCAATGTTCCAATCAAATTAATGAAGAATATCATTTCAACATAATGCCCTTTATTATCGGTAAAATTACTAATTGTGGATATTCCGATGATCCCTACAATGCTAGGGATAGATAATAATAAGCCTAAATAGATGAAAGATGCCTCTCCAATATCATTTCGAAGCCATAAACTGGTAAATGGGAAAACAAAAGCTCCTCCCACATGCCAAAAAAGAACAGATACGTATATTGAGGCCAGCTTGTTATTTCTGAATGATTCCAACATATTATTTATTATTACTAGATCTTATCGAGTAACTCCTTATATTTTTTGCTTGCGTGTTCCTTAAGGGATTGACCAGAAAGGGTATGTACAATCCCCTCTATCGATTTTTCGATAATTTCGATTAATCTTGGATTAATCACAATATTTTTTGAATCGTCTATTAGCACATAATTCCTAACATGAGTAAAAGACAACGCTGGGAGTTGAGGTACTGGATCATCATCGTTAACTATTCTGTAAGAATTTTTCACACGGCGATTATAGTGTCTAACGAACCACCTGTTCCCCACTTTCGGAGCTCCATAAGTATATAACACTGGATCGATCTTCAGTAATTTTTTAATTTCAAGTGCCATTATCGTTGCCAACGCCCCACCAAGTGAATGGCCCGTGCAGTAAATTTTAAATGATTTTGATTTAGTTTCTTCTTTGAGAATATTTAATACCTCATCTTTAATTGATAGATAGGCATGAAGAAATCCTTTGTGGATCCTCGGCTTAAAGAACCAGCGTGGTATTTTTGGATACCTGACTTTAACAATACTTATGTCTGTTATTGCATCCTTTAAACTAGAGGTCCCCCTAAATGCGATTATGATTCGATTTTCATCTTTAGCTATAAAACCCTGAGTATCTGTATGCTTATTGTCGATGAACTTAACAAGTTTAAATCCATAAGATGATATTGACAGGTTTTCCTCATCATGGTAGGCATCTATTGCAAAATCAATCAAGAATTTTGCAGTCTCAATGTTAAAATTACTCATTGAATCATTAAATATTATGGCATTTTATGAGCTTTTTATAAGTGAAATAATTTTATTAAACTAATTTGTACACAATTAAATCGTTGAAATGGAAATTCAAATTTGATGAAATTTCAAACTCCGGTGGTCCTCAAAAGTATTTAATAAAATTTGAAGATTTATACACCTTATTTTCTAATACTAAAAACTAGTAAAAGTTATCCCGTGACAGTTCAGATGAGAATTTGTGTATGAAGTGACTGAAAATTATTGACTGCTCTTTTGTTTCAAGTTAAAAATTGTATTTACTTGATCTAGTTGTGCATTTGGAAATTTGATCTTCCAATACATCAAAACCTAGCCCCTTTCCATTCGGAACCTTAATTGTCCCATCCGAATCGACCTTTACATGGGGTTCAATAATATCCTGTTCAAAGTAGCGATCGCTGCCTGATGTGTCTCCCGGGATGCTGAATTCTTCCCTGGACTGTAGACACAAATTATGAATTCTACCGATACCGTTCTCTAGCATACCACCACACCATACTTTTCCAGCTCCAGCATCTTTCGCAATAGTAATTGCATTGTAAAAACCCCCCACTCTACCAGGTTTTATATTAATAATTTTACAGCAATCAAATTCCAAAGCATTTCTAGCAACTCGCGGATTGTGAATTGATTCATCCAGACATATGGGTGTTACGAGCATAGATTGTAATTTTCTATGATCTAGGATATCATCATAGGCTAAGGGTTGTTCTATCATCATTAATTTATATTCATCGAGCTTTATTAAAACAGATGTGTCTGTTTTTGATAATGAATAGGCTGAATTCGCATCCACCATTAACTGGATATCTCCATAAACTTGACGTATTTTAGCAATTATCTCATCATCCCACCCAGGTTCAATTTTAATTTTTATTCTTTGATATCCGATCTCTAAAAAATGCCCAATGCGTGATATTAATGCATTAGTAGATGGCTGTATCCCAATAGACACACCCGTTGGAATTTTGTCCTTGGTACCTCCATAAATTTCTTTCAACGATACGCCTTCCTGCTCCGCTTTTAGCGAAAATAAAGCCGCTTCAATACCTCCTTTAGCAAATTCATGACCTCGTACAGGTTTCCAATATTGTAGCAAATCGTATATTGAATATTCTGATCCTGTGTTGAAAAATTTTTGCATCTTAGGTATTAAAAAATCGCTTTGAATGTGAAAAGCAGTCTCTGTGGTTTCATAGCAATACCCAGGATCTGTGGATACACAAGTCTCTCCCCAGCCGATATTCCCAGCATCGTCAATAATTTTGATTATTATTGACTGAGTGGATTTTTGTTCTCCAAAACTTGTCCGAAATGGATGTACTAAAGGAATTTGCAATTGAATTTGTTCCACTGATTTAATGTGATTGTAAATGTCTGTATTCATGATTCTTTCACCTTTTGAAATTCGTAATAATTCTCTCGTTGGTTATTTTCTAAAAATGAATGGAAATCGATAATTTCCCAACCTTCTATAAAATATTTTTGACAGATATTCCGAAATTTTACTCTCCACTCCACTGCAAGATCAATAGAAATTTTCTTAGTTTCTTGAAAATTGGCAGGTATCTGCACTAAGAAACTATCAAATAGGGTTTCTGTTTCCAAATCAATCCAAGAACCATTTTCTATGCTATTGATACACTGGCTTTGATCAAATAAAGTCGTTTTGTCAATTCGATCGATTTTATACTTTTTCAGTCGTCTCTTGACTCTTTCATCCCGAATAAACCAATTTAGGAGTAATCGATCTGTGGGTACCCCTTGATAAATTCCCACTACTTCTGGATCACCATAATAATCGACATAGTACGTCGAGCAGACACAACCCAGTTTAGCAAAATTGAGGTAGGCATTGTTGGGAAGTAGAGGATCAACAGTCCAGTTTATTGACTGAATATTGTATGGTGATTCTAACGCAATATTTCGGTGAAACTTTTTTAATTCGAATCCGACTCCTTTTCCCTGCCAACTAGGTAATGTTGCCATCATGTGAGAATAATGGGCATCTGGGAATTGAGGAAAACCATAAATAAATCCAATAGGGATATCATTTATATCAACTGCAACAATTAATATTCCAATATCTGCAACTGCCTTCATTTCAAATGTTGCGACAATTTCCAGATCTTCCATTTTCCAGGCTTGACGTTGGATTTCAACAATTCCATGGATCTCCCCCATTGTAGTTACTGGACGGATTGAAAACTCTTTCACTAATCTATCATTATGAAAACAATTCTTGAGTATATCTTAAATTCTTGATATAAAATCCCAATTTACTCATAGTACTCATCATACATTATTGACAGAACATTTTTAACTTTCCGTTCGTAAAAAGGTTCCAAACCAGGTATCTTTAGGGTACCTCGATTAATGAAAAATTTTAATTTTCTAGAATAAATCCGAATATCCTTAAATTCATCACCTTGAGGTATTTTCCTATTTCCCAAGTAAAAACCATTGTTCTCAGCTGCTTGTTGAATCGCAGGATGAATTTTAAATTGATAATCATGGATTTCAATTTTACCTTTATCAATCCACTCTTGAGCAATATGATCTTCATCGATTTTATCAATAAATTCATCACTGGCTATGAAGAAGACATCATTAATATTTGCTTTACCCAAAATAGAAGTTAATTGCCGAATGCGTGAAAATTCCCATTGCTGTCTCCCCCTTCTCTGATGAGACATTAAATTATCTAAGTCAATATAGACTTGCTCAATATTTGGAAGCACTTCTGTCAAGCAGTCATATTTTACCAGCATGTTTAGAATGTCACTGTATTCTTTTTGTGACACCGATCTATCCCAATTATTCATCATGTTTGACCAGGTTTTATATCCAGAATCAAAATTAAACCCTCTTTTACTGGCCCTTGAATGAAATCGTGCAGCGGTTAATGCTTTATTTGCCAAATCATCCTGTGTGTCCAATTGCATAATGAAAACAACTTTCCACATTAGATTTGGTATAGGGAGTGAGATTTCAGTTTTTATTTCTTGGATCGGCTCTGGATTGGAGTTGTTAATCAACAACAACATTTCTAGATCACATTTAAGTAACCATATCATGCGGTCTATTCCCAGTTCCAATCCCTCAATTACAACTTCTTCAACCATGTCAAAATGTTCGGATATTGCACTGCCGATCAAATTCTCAACCATTTCATATTTTGGTAATAACTGGTTTAATGAACTATTCCAAGATGGTTTTACCCATTTGCCAAAGGAATTAGAGGTTATATATACTTGATAACCCGCATTGCTAGGTTTTGAAATCGTATCGTGATTGACAGAAATCCAAAAAAATGCAGTAGTGACCTCCTTTCCCTCTGAAATCGAATTGGATCCAATATATTTTGGATCGATACCAATTTCCTTTTCATATTTTTTTGCTAGTTTGAGAATTTGGTCTGTCAACTCGGGAGTCATGGAAATGTCTTCATATCCATTATGCCTTAATTCGATTTTTTGATTAAACAAGTGGAAAGGATTAGCTGTAATTATTAAATTTATATCAATCGGAGACTGAATTAATTTACTTTGAGAATTAAGCGCATTCGTACCTTTATTTGTTATTTTATATTGTTTGATGTATTTTCTGGAGGCAATTCTATTAATTTGTGGAGTAAACCAATCCTCCCCAATCTCATCAATTAACGTTTTAACATTTTCCTTTAGTTTGATCTCATTGTAATCTACTAGCTCTAACATGCCATGGGTATGTAAATTCTCTAAATTTTCTGTACTGATATTAATAGATACTCCAGATAAACAATGAACTTCTAATCTAGTCAGATACTCAAATTTTTTAGCGAGTGATAGACAAAGTTTTTCCAGTGGGGTCAATTGTTCAGTAATAACAGATTCGACCTCTGTAATCCTGAAAATTCCGACTGGAGTTGATTGAAACAAAAAAAATGTGGGAATGAAACCGTTATCAATGCTCCAGGCTCGAAGTGATTGAGAAATTATTTCAATGCATCCTCCTTTATGTTAATTATAAGGTGATTTTTTCGACAATATTGTGCTAATTTCTTAAGAATTGGAATCGGTTTAACTCTCAAATAGGCAAAAAATTTTGCATTACCAACAACTAATAAGTTCTGTTTGGCTCTTGATAGGCTGACATTGATTCTTTGCAAATTTTTCAAGAATCCTATGTTGCCGATGTTATTACTCCGGGTTAAACTCAATATAACAATATCTTGCTCTTGTCCCTGAAAACGATCGACAATACTAACTCTAATCTGAATTGGTTTATTCGGTACTCGATACCTCCACCCTCTATCTCTTTCAATTTCATCTACCATTCTTAATAGCCGATTTATTTCCCTTGATTGACCAGCATAATAGGTAATTACTCCGATTGTCAAAGGATTAAGCTTTGTGTAACCCAATTTTTCTGCATCAATTGAAACCAATTCAGCAATTAATTCTGCAATGATTTCAGCCTCAGGGCCATTATAATACCCCTTGTACTTTCCAGGTGTCTCGATATTAACCTTCAATTTTTCAGTTGATAAAAATGTGAGGGGTGTGGAAATGCTTTTTACACCGAGGGCAGAAATTTTTGGTAGGGTTAAACCATGGGTGGCTGCAGAATTAGATGTTTTAAGATTTCCTTTGTATATGGCCTCATCTAAAAAAGTTGCCAATATTGAAGGCATTCGATGTTGGACAATTAATCTGGAATTGCGACTCTTATCCACACGTTTGAGGAAATAATGAAAACAGCTACCCAAGGCAAAATTAATCATTTCTTCAATACTTTTTATTGGCTTTTTTGCTGAATCAAATAACTCAATTAATCTCTGCCAATGGGATCCTACTTGTCCTTCACTTAGTGCATGAAGTTCTTCATGATATCTTCTTAGACTCGCAATTAATTGATTTGTTCTTTCATCATAAATAGTTATTTCTTCTTCTTCTTCTTCTTCTTCTCCTTCTTCTTCTCTTCCAATTTCATCTACAATATTTTTATCTTTACGGTGCTTTCCCTTAATATCTAATTGTTCAAAGTACCTCTGTACATATATTCTAATTTCTTGTTCATTTACGTAAGGGGGTAATTGTCTATGATCACCTACAAGAATCCATTTTCGGGCTCTTACTGCGGGTACAAGGAATTCCATCACCGTGGCTTTACTCGCCTCATCAATAATTAATACGTCAAAATCAACAGGATTAGCCCTAGGAGGTTCAAATCGAGCAATACCGATAGTGGTGCCACACACTAAATTTGCTTGATTTATTGCTAAACTTTCCAAATATTTGTGACCTTTAATCTCCATGGATTTAGCAAAAGAATCCTGAATTTGACTTAAATCTTTATCAATGCCCTTTGCCTTGGAAAAAGAAGGTAACGCCAGCTCGAAAGATTTGCTCTTTTCACTTAATCTAAACCTTTTCAAGTCTTCATCCATATATGCCCGACCCCCCACTCTTACAGCTGAAATTCCTTTAATTCCAGTTGTTCTTTCAAGAACATTATCTACTGCAACATGGGTGGGTGCACACATTATCACTCGCCCCCCATTTGCAATAACATGTCTGATTATTTCGACAATTACTGTGGTTTTACCTGTGCCTGGAGGACCATGAATCAGGGCAACATCTGGCGTTGAAAGTGCTATATCAACCGATTGGGCCTGTGGTTGTGATTGGGGGTCGTCATGAGATATGTCAGTATTGAAATAGGATCTTGGTAAAAATTTGACCTCAAGTAATCCCCATGGTCTTATTAACGCGTCAGCTAAGCGTGCATGTGCAGACAATCCTCTTCCCTTTAATTGTTGAATCGCATTCCATTTCCTTCGATTGCTTGCCATATCTCCTTCCAACAATAAAATCCCCTCATCGGGCCAATCTTTCAATTTATATCCTTCTTCAAATATCAAAAGTTGTTCAAATTCATCGTAATCAGAAATACGAGCCGACATAAATCTTTCATATTTCTTGCGTTTCGTGGGAACTACAGAGTTTCCCCCCTCTGTAATTTGTCTAGGTGGATCCTGAATCTCTAAATAAACACGATCGTCAGTACTATCCTTAGTTTCCCGCTTTTTATATCTACATTGAGGTCTGAATTTTGGATCTCTTATTGATAATCTTTCATTATACAAGAAGTCCTCAAATGGTCTAAAGGCATGATCCAAATATTTCCTATATGCTTCATCAAATTGTGTTCTATGTGTTTTCTTTAGCTCTAGAAATGTACCGTACAACAATTTTGCCATCTGTTTGGCGTTTGATGTCAAAGACCGTTCTCCTTTTGAAATTTTGATGGTATATGGTGTATTGGGGAGTTTTTTATGTTTGCTTCTACTTGGATCGATTTTATAGATTGTAATTAATAATAATTGCTCGTCCTTATTTAACCATTTAAGAATGCCCCCAATTTTGGTTGTCTCTAATTTGATTGATAATTCTTCAGATCCCAGTTGTTCATAAACATGATTTTCTAATTCAATTGATTGATCTGAGATATCATCATTAGAAAGCAAGTGTTCTGGATACTCTAATTCCGTTCTTTCCTTTTGAATTATTATCTTAGGATTTCCTGAAAATTCAGATATATCAAGTTGCATCTCTTTTAGAAGTTGGTTAGCTTTTTTTGTTACTAGGATTCCAAAAATTAGAATTGTCTGTGATTTTGGATAGAGGGGTGATTTGGGGTCTGCTCGACCAATATTTTCTTGTACTATTGCTGAGATCCTTTTCTGAGACAAAAAACAGTCATCCATTAAATTCAATAGTTAGTTTTTGAGTTTTGTATTGTTGAAATTATAAATTTCAGGTTAAGTATACACTCTTAGTACCAAAGTAAAATCTCCGGCATATTATTAGATGTTTTTCTATTTTTAAAATTCTTGATTTGGTTTATTGATTTTAAAATTTAAATAAAGTAAAAATGCAAATAAAGTAAAAATTTATTAACAATTATTTTTATCGAGTTAATGAAGATTGATCAGCAATGTTGATTATCTGATTTTAAAAGTTGATTGAACAAATCGATTAAGTTATTAAATCAGTATAGAAACCACACTAAATATTGGATTGGGGATGACCAAGGATATCAGAGAAAAGCACGCACAACCAAGCCTATCAAATTCTGATGGATCAATATTTCGAGAAACCAAATGAGGAGCAACATTCTCTCTTAACTGATCTATTCGCTGAATGGAGCAGATCTGGAAACCAAGCACTACTTAATCATTTAGTGGAAATAATTGAATCACACGAATCTAATGTCATTCGAGAACTCGCCCTTAACGCACTAAAAGTTAATTTTCCAACTAAAAAGCTAGGTCTTATTGTTGAAACATGGATTACACATCCTGCTCCTTCAATAAAGGAATACATTAAAGAGTTAGTTAGTAATAAAAGATTGAAAAAACCATTGCTAGCTGCAGCTTATGTAATGTTAGATGATTGGGATACATTGGAAAAAATAGATCCCGATTACAAGCATCTTGATAATTATCTAAAAGATCTCGATCCCTTATTAGGAAGTTTACTATTTGATAGAGTTTCAAAATTAAAGAATCCCGAACTAGGAGAATATTTACAACAAGATAAGAAGGGTGATAATAATGAGCTCTCTATTATGGACTTGATTAGAAGAAAAGATCACACTCTTTTATGGGATAATATCCTCGAATACCCTTTACCATTTATATGTGAGTTGTTTAAGATTTTTAATCTAGAAAACTGGTCACCAAAGGATAAATCAAGTAGTGAACTGTTTGAAATATTAATCGAGCAATTGGGTGTTGCAGGATGGGAAGGAATTGAGTATGTCAAGTGGCAGGTTCTTTCTAAGCAAGACGGTAAGAAATTCAAGTATATAGATGGTGAGGAGCTTCGAAAGCAAGTTTTTAATCTAACAATATCCCAGGATGTGATTCGTAGACCAGATAGAATCAGATCACACCAATTTAAATCACGAGGTAATTATAGTTTGACTGATTCTCAAATTGGTTTAAATATTTATAAAAACATGATCCGTAAATCGGATCTTGACGGATTGCTACATGTCCCAATTTATACAAATAACGGAGCAGAAGTTGCAGAATTTGTGATCCCTGCTCCCAGCACTGGAAGTTTCCAGATGGACGAAGATGGAATGTTTTTCACTATTCGTAATAAGGATGGATTATATTCAGTAGATATAGATGCATTAGCAGCTCTTTTATTACCCGTAAAAAACCATTCTGAAGCTATAAATGAAATAATTCCATCAATGTTGGAAAAAGCAGATGGTCCAGCAAAAGTCATCATTAACGCCCTAAATTTAATCTCAGCTCAACATCGAGGTCGTGAATATTCTCTTTGGGATTTAAAAGAAACTGGAAAGTGGGAAAAACCACAAAATGAGGATAATTTAGCTCTGTGCAGGTGTTCTTTGGGTTTAGATATTGGTAATTCTGTTACTAAAGTTGCTCTTGTAGTTGGAGGAAAATGCGATCATCAGCCAAAGAATTGGATAATTCCCTCTTTAATCCATTATTTCACTCCAAAAACCTACATTATTGGTAATGAGATAATAGAAAAAAAACTGGAAAACTCTTCTCAAACATTTAAAAATTGGAAGTTTGGTTCTCATCATAATAAATACCACCTTAGGATCCATAATTCAATAATCACTTCACAGACGGCATTTGAAAATTTTTTAGCTAAACTTGTACAACAGATAAGGGAATCAATTAATTTTGAGGTCAATGGAATCGCAATTACTCACTCTTTAGATGCCCCTGCAGGATTTGAGGGATGGTTACAGGATCTAACAAAGTCATTGGGTTTTCCTCGCTTTGAATTAATTGATGATATGAGCTCTGCAATTGCTGGAACTTACCGATTGAATAATCAGCGCGGTAATGTTTTACTTGTAGATATGGGAAGTTGTCAAATGAGTGCCGTTGTAGCCAAATTACCAGGGCAAAAAAGTAGGAAACGCAAAGAAAATGCTAGAATGAGAGAATTAAACGTTGAAAATCCGATCATCATTGCAACTGCCTGTGTATCTCAAGGTTCTCAAGATATTACTAATATAATTCGAAATCTTGCATTTAATGAGACAGAAAGAAAAAATTTATCACCGTTAATCATACAATTAATCGACAAAGTAAAATTTAAGCTCTCTTACGAATTTGAAGCTGAAATCGAATTACCTAATTATGAAATCTTGAAATTTTCATTGGATAAAAAGATCAATGGAGATGTAATAAATGTTTTAGAATCTTTCCGTAATTCCAATTTCTTTGCATCATTTAAATTATTAATACGAAATATCCTGATCAAAGCAGCACACAGAGGGCTTAATAAATCAAATATCGAGACAATATTAATCAGTGGGAAAGGTATGCATTGGCCTCCTCTTTTGGAATATATTCACACTATTTTTGGGAACAAACGAATAATAAGTGAGGATGATACATGGTTGGCTGCAAAAGGAGCGGGTTTGACCGTTAATGGGAGGTTTCTTGAATATTATATGGAACGGGATGTTATGCTCAAAACTGTTAGTAATGGCATCTCAGAATTTAACACAATATTGTCCAGAGGAGACAAATTGTCTAACCATTACAAAACATATGAAATTAGAACCCATGCTAGGTTCGACAAAATAGTAATTGATTGTTGGTCGAGAAAAATAAGATTTATTCTCGATGAGGATGCATTACCTATTAAGGATAATGAAAGGTTAGAATATCGAGCAGATGACGAACTATTCTTTTTCTATGATCAGGTTTTCCGGGAATTAGCTCAAATCGATGATAAATCTTTATTAAAGGTACGTATTTCATCACGGGGGAAATTATCATTTGAAATCATCCGAACAGACGATGTTGAAGAATTGTATACCAATGCTCGATTACATTAGATCTAGGTAACAACTTAGAAAAATTTTTTCATTTTAAGTCAAGTGATTTTACAAATACTTCCATTTTTTGTAGGTAGCAACTTTGGAAATTTCTTTAGGATCCATTGTTTTCATTGCATTTCGCGCTTTTATTCTTTCATCTTGATTTAATGACTGAATAGTTCTACCAAATACGTTGATTTCTCTTACAGAGGACAAGTAAAGCATAATCATGAAAAATGCTAACAAGAGAAAATGAATAAAATCAAAAATAGGAATTAATGGGAATAACACTACTAAACTTGAGTCTAAGAGTAAGGCAGGAAACATTAGTTTTATCTGGCTTCCATTATCCCTTACTGAATTTAATGCTGGAATATAACCAAATAGTGGAACAATGACATAAATATAAGGAGATACAAGAAAAAAAACGTAAAATAATCGATACATGAACAAAATCCAGGTGATTTTCCAGTAAAGCGTAGAATCAAATCCCATACAGTAACAATTCAATAACTGTTTCAGGCCTTTATTTGATTTTACTTCCCCTACTCTGAAATTTTCATTTTTTTTGAAACAGGAAAATTTTTTGAATAAAAATTATTATAATTTATTATTCAATATGGTGTAAAAGAATAAACAGAAACAATTATTTCTTAAAACCATCATTATATTCTAACAGAAACAATAAAGTTGGATTTGATTAATCATATAAATTAAATAGGTATTATTACTGCTGATTATTGAACACAATCCAAAAGGAGTAAGAAAAATTGGAATTGGATGATGATCAATCAACTAATGACGGACCTATTCCTCCAAAATTAACTGGTCCTGATCAACCAGCTGATATCCACCTAGCACCCATTTTAAATAAAAGCATTGAAGAAGATAAACCATCCAAAAAACAAAAAAGGAAAACGATTAATCAAGATGAAATAATTAGGAAATGGCGAGTTATTCAAATGCGGATGCAACGTTCTCTTCAGGTATTAATGAGCAGAGAAATGAAAATAAATGTAACTCTTACTCCGTTAAAAACGATGTTTCGTAGACACATCATTGAAATGATTGATGGTCAGATATCATATTTAAAAGAAATGACGACAATAATCAAAAATGGAGAAGATGAGCTTTCCCAAGAATTGATGGAGGAAGACTTAGATAGAAGAGCAAGCACTCAGGTTTTTGAAACACTTATCGAGATCATTGAAGAAGAGAAATTAAGGTTTAATGAAAATAAACCAGATATTTTGGATATTATCGAGAAAGATCTCAAGAGATTCAAAGATGCTAGGCTTGAAACAAGGGCTTGTTTTTGGATATTGTGGTCATTTGGCTTGCAATTGCATGAAATTCATTCAAAAGCACAAGAATCCTTAGAAATAGTCTTGGATGTAATATTGCATTATCCACCTGCATTAAGACGAGTATTGGGTATATTTCTGCATTTTGCATATAATTTGGTCAGGGAACTTCCCCCTTACCCTATAGATTCATCTCGTACTAGTTTAATTATCGGGCCTGGGAGAACGGGATATAATATGGCTCCTTGGATAAAATATCGTTATGGGACTAATTCTCAAAGTTATATGGAATATGAACGGTTTCTAACCTACTATACTCGAAGTTTTGGGAGTGTTCCTGGGAATGCTCCTGATTTCACAAATGGTCCAAAAGATGGTTATAAGAAATGGATTGGAAGAACTCTGGTATCATTAGAAAATTCCCTGAGAAAATCACCTTTAATAATTGCAAATTCAAAGGGTAATACACTCGAAGGGATGATGGCTGGTATGATCGATGAGCTAAATGATGAGCTTGAGGAACGAGAATATGAACCAGAATATAATAAATTGATTAATCAACCAATAGGTGGTGAAGGTGCGTTGAAGTTTATCGAATGGTTATTTGAAACAGCAATTAATAGAAATAAAACCACCAATATTTCTAGTCATGGAAATATTAGATTATCGTTTGATATGATTAAATTTATTTCGGGAACCAAAGATCTTGAATTTCCTGTTGTGCGCTGGATCAATGAATTTGGTGAACGATTGGTGATGGATTGGTTAGATCCTGAACAGGATGATCAAAAAGATGTTGGCAAAATCTGACACTTTGGACACCAATATGACGTCCGCCCACCATGTTTTCCGCGAATGATTTTTTCTGAACAATTTTGACAATTATCACCCTCACGATCATACACACGAAAATTATCTTGCATATACCCACCAACTCCACTAACGTCTTGATAATTTTTGAGAGTTGATCCCCGGTTTTTCAACGCCTCTTGAGCTACATTAGATAGTTGAATTCCCAATTCCTTGATATGCGATTTATTCATTTTATTAGCAGGTAACATCGGGTGTATTTTTGCCCGATGCAAAGATTCACTCTTGTATATGTTTCCACATCCTGCAATAATATTCGGATCGAGCAATAATTGACCTATTTCTTTTGTTCTCGGTCGTTTTTTTCCTTTAATTCTTAGGATAAATTCAGTAAGATTAAATGGATTGTCTAATATATCTGGGCCCAAATTTTTTAGTGAAGGATGTTCTTCAATTTCCTGTGGTGTAAGAACTTGAAATCTACCGAAAGTCCTTATGTCTATAAAAATTAGGTGTATATTATTTTCCAGTGCAAAATACACCTTAAAATGCTTAAATTTAGTAAAAGGAGCAGAAATTTCATTCCACTGGTTATTTGTGTATATATGCCATATTCCTGTCATTCCAAGGTGATTTAAACCCATTAATTTTCCTTCGTTTTTTGTAAATTCCCAAATCAGAAATTTTCCTCGACGGGATATATTCTCTATAGTATGACCCTTTAGTGCTTCAATTTTTGTTTTTTCAATTTTATACTTTGGAAAACTAGATATTTTTATTTGTAAAATTTTGGATCCTAATCCGTTAAGTAGTCCTTGTCTGACCACTTCTACTTCGGGTCCTTCTGGCATTAATTGTATTCAATCCTCTTGAAGAAAAAATAATTAATTATCATTTAAGTTTGTAGTTTACTTATCTGATCATTTTCTTTTCATAATCAGAATACTTTCTTTAATTATATTATTTATTTTCACTGG
>CAZRLL010000027.1:0-26819 GCA_964600735.1 uncultured archaeon | reverse complement strand
TCCTTTTCAAGATCATTTCTATTGGTTTTGGTATTCTATTGGATGGAAAATCGAGAAAGGTTCTTATTCTCCCCAGTCTATCCTTTATCTTCCCTCGATCTGCAATTGAGATCGATAATTTCAGTAGGTGATTACTTAAAATTTCTAATTTATCATTTATATCTAAATGCCTTATGCTTTTTTTGAAATCATTTATCATTCTTTTTTTGTAGTTGCAATTGTATTCATCCAGTATTTTCAGCTGATTTGCCATTTCATCATGGGTTTTCTTGATCATATCAAATACGGGTAGCATCTGGAATTCTGGTTTGATCAGCAGCATTTCTAGATAGGTGGTAATTTTATTCCTAATTCGATTATATTTGGAAAATACCAAGTATTTATTGGATTTCAATATTTTCTTAATTGCTGAATTAATATTATCACTAATAATTTCTAGATGGGATTTTATCTCCTGTTGTAGTTCTAAGGATTGTTTTTCTAATTTTTTTATTTTATTCTTACTTAGTATTCTTGCTAATGGATTTGTTTTCTTGATTGATAATTGGATTGAATATGATAATTCCAGTTTATTCTCCAGTGATACCACATTTAATATATTTCTAAAATCTATTTAAGTAATCAATAAATGTTTAATTTATTATTTATCGCAGGTTTGCGTGGCAGGATCGCGTGTTTGGAACTTATAATTATTTTAAATCAGGTTAAAAATGATGATAGTTTTCAGCTTTCTCCTATTTAATTAACATTCTATTACAGTTAATATCGGGGATGTCCAAAAAACCTATTCTTAGCACTTCACCTCCCTAGTGTACAATATAAAATTATACCACAGAAAAGGGATTAGTAAAGTCTTCAACTTATTTATCATATTTCATACCCACATATAAATATATATCAGATATTGACAAATTAGCAGATATTATTGTATCTGGCAGACGAATTGGAAAAAACAAATCTAAAATGATTCAAAGCGAACTGATTAGTTTGGATTTAATATTGCCATCAGCATCAAGATTAATAGATTGGGGAGAAGAATGTTTAGAAGGAGGATATCCCCCATTTCCTGAAGATGAATTTCGAAGATGTATTTTGCAGGAAGAAAACAAGTATTATGAAAGAAAATCAGAATGTCATAATTTCTCAGATCCAAAAGAAAAGGCAGAATTCCTGAGAGACTTCATTAGCTTTGTTAATAGTGAGGATCCAAGATGTAGGTTGATATTTTTTGGAATTGACAATGAGGGACACTATTCAGAATTGGAAAAGAAATTTTCCAAGCATAACATGTCTCAAATTATCACCAGTTATATTGCCAGTGATATTGAATTTGAACTATCGGAAGCATCATTTGATGATAATATAATCCAAATCTTAGTAATAAAACCGACTTCAGATGTAAAATGTATCAAAAAGAACTTAAAATATAAAAAAAAGGAATTACTCACAGAAGGAGAAGTATGGGTACGGTCTCATGCCGGTAAAAAGAGGATTTATGGCGATGAAATCCAAAAATTAGAAGGAGTTAAATCGACTAAATTTTAACCCCTTCTTCGGAGTAGGTTACAATTTATTTATTGTTCAACTTGTTGTTATTTTCAAAGACACGGATAGAATTAGATCAACAAGGTGATATCCCAGAAAAAATCTAAAGGGATACTTTGATACCTCAATTGATGTGGAGGAGTAGAATAAGCCGGTTGTGATAAATGAATGAGAACTTATGGCTGGAAATCATCATCCAAAAGACTTTCAATCTTGATACAACCTTTTTGAGTGATGTTATAATAGATGCGGTTTTGCTTTCTAACCTTTTTTTCAATATATTTATTTGATTGCCAATGGAGTACGTTAATAACCCTATTATTTTACTAGGAGAATTGCTATGACAACCCGGACAACCCAGTATATATATTTGTCGCATACCATGTCCACAAGGATTATTTTAAAGAATGGTGGGAACAGAAATTGGATGAGAAAGGAATTGGTAAGCGATTTGAGGCGCTTGAATTTTATTCTTCCTTATCCATTTTTGAGGATATTGTGAGCGTTCTGCAGGAGAAGAATTTAATTATTGAAGGATATCAGATGAGATATGGCAAGAAGGGAACCTTAATTCCAGTAATGAATGGGAATAATGCCTTGAATGTTATTAATCAGACCTTGGGGACTAAATTTCAACGAGAGGTTCAATATGCGAGATTCTTTCTGATCGAGATCCTTTCGAATGGAAATCTTTTCTGTTCTAAATGTAATATACCTCCAGATGGGCATAAATTCTGTGTTAGATGTGGTAACAATATTAGTGGTCTCTAATCTAAGGTTAACAGGCAAAGTGATCTGATGTATTGATGGAAGATGGACTTAGGAAGAGACAAATCTGCAAAGTCCTTTTTTCATATTTCATACCCACATATAAATATATATCTTTAGCAATTAATACACTACTCATCTCTTTAATATTAATCAATTGAATCTCTATTTGCTTGAAAGGTGTTAAAAATATCCACAATCAATACTTCAAATGCTTTTTTTACATTTTCACCGGTTAGGGCCGATGATTCTACATACTTAACATCGATTTTGTAGTACTCTGATAATTCACTGGTATATTTAACCGCATCCTCTTGAGATACAGGGAAGTCAGATGACCCTCTAAGATCTGATTTATTCCCAATCAAAGTAATCGGGACTAATTCATCATTATTATTTTTAATCAGTTCATCAGCACCAATTGTCATTTGATATGTTGCCTCAAAACCTTCACCAAAATATTTTTTTCTAAGTGAGGTTTTTCCTACGCCTCCATCACCTAAGAGAACAATTTTACATGCCAAATTAGTCGATTGAATTGATGTCATCCTCCAAGGTTAAAGAACTCAAATAATTTATTCCCACATATGACTCATTTATGTCTCTTGAATCATACTCAATTAAAGTATAATTTGTATTTAATTTTTTGTCTCTTTTAGGTGTAAAAAGATATAATTTTTGGGCATTTAACAATTTACAAAGACAAATTAGGGGCCATAAAACATAGAAGTTATATTTACCTGAAGTATAATTAAATTTGAACTCATAAATTATATGCCTTAGTAGCTCAGTCCGGCAGAGCGGATCACTCGTATGATTACTGAGAAATGATCAGGCCGCGGGTTCAAATCCCGCCTGAGGCTCTATTTATTAATTTTGTTAATTCTTTTTATTCAATAATATTCCAGCCATCGGGGTAAATGGAAATTGGAAGGAATGATTTTTTACTAAATTTCTGGTAAATTTTTGATATCTGTTCCTTGGAGGTACTATTTGAATTTTCAAAAATATTCTCTCGCTGAAATACCCAAGATGGAATCCCAATATCCGCAAGAAAGAGGTTTCCTAAATTATCTGGATCCTGGGCAAGCAATCCAGTTTTAACCCATGCAAGGGTAAGAGTTGCCAAAGGAGTTAGCTTACCATGATTTTCACCAGTGGTGCTGTCAATGCCTGAGGGTAGGTCCAAGCAGATTACATCATGATGTCTCATAATTTTAACAATCCTGAGAGCTTCTCCATTTAAAATTCCAGTGAAATTATATCCAATAAAAGCGTCTACAAATAAAGAATTGTTGATTTCTGGTTGATCATACACAACTTTTACACCACAATTTAATGCCCGGTCCAATTGTTCAGTAGGTATACTGCGCATAGGTTTTCCTTTTGGTAGCCAAATTTTTACATTTTCTCCCCAATTAAATAACCTTCTTGCACATACAATACCACCACCACCATTATTACCCGACCCAGCAACAACAATAATTTCATTCCCATTTAATTTTTTAGAGAATTTCTTGACTATTTTTGCCAAATTTAACCCAGCGTGTTCCATCATCAACGGAACATTGATTTTGAGATCCTCGACCATTATACGGTCTACTTCGATCATACCATCCCGAGATATCGCAGGTATCATGATTTTTACAGATAAACTAAATTATAATAATCTAGTTCTTTGACTTAATCCTGTCTTTCCTCATTTTCTAAAATTAATTTCTTAACTAGAGAATGTATTGAAATTACTTGGGATTCATGAAATTGCTGCTCCCGGAACCAAACTTGTTCCCTACAATCAAAATCTATCATCACTTCATTGGTTTCTAGATTAAGTATTAATGGATATAATTTACACCCATGTGGTCGATTATCGTAAATCGAACACTTACCATCATCCCCAAGAAAATAACAGATGTTCCCTAAATCACTTTCGATATTTTTTAATTGGTAAAATCCATCGGTTTCGTTTAGATGTAATGTAAATTCTTTAGATTTATGTCCCAGACTTTCTATATTCTTAACATCCTCCAAAGTGAGTAACATTTCTGTTTCTTTACAGCATTGATGACAATCCCTGAAACCACACCTTACATAATTTTCATTACCTATGTCATCTGGCCTGATCATATAAATCATTGATTCGAACGTACTAAATCAATGTGTAGGTAGGTTTCAATAAGATTAGCTGTATCCGAAATGGACATATTCTGGATTTTGGTGACTTTAGATGAACCAAATGTCTCAATAGCACCTATCCAGCAGTCAGAGGTAATTTCAACAGCCAAATTTTCCTCGATTTTCTCATCATTAAATCCTTTTTGGCTCAATCGAGAACGCAATTCCCCTAGTGGACAGCTAAGAACAAAACATTTGCTTACATATTTTTCTGGTACTGCTTCTTCATAATGACCCTCTAATATTATTGTACCTTTAGTGGTAGATAGGTATGTATCCAACATTTTGTGAACTTTCATTGTATCCACAATGTAAGCCTGTCTTTCATCATCATATCCATCTATACACTCGTTTATCTTTGCAAATTCAAATAAATTTATCACAAGATAACCACTTTCGTGCAATTTATTTGCTACCGATGTTTTGCCTGTGCCTGGTGTTCCAGTAATAACAATTACACTTGCAGGTATTCTTATCCCTCCTGAATAAATTTTTTTCTATATAATAGTATGTAAACAATATATATGAAAAATGATTGTCTACTGAACTTAAATTAAGGCATATTTGTTTGAAATATTTAATCTTCTGGATCAATAATAATATTCATTTTACCATCAGAGTCTTCAATAATCACAGGATCTACATTTGAAGTACGTCTTGTCAGTGCGGGTAAATTGATGCTATACTTACCATTGCTATGAACCCGGATGCCCACAATTGTTATGTCATCAAGTATTTCTGCATTTGAATCTTGACCCGGTAGGGTCAGTTTTTTAATCTTGGTGGAGAATTTACGCCCACCACAAGTAGTACAGCCATACCGCATGGCATATGCAATATTATCCACCTCAGATGAGCAATTATGGCAATGTTCCATGCTAAACAAAAATCTAGGACTAACCTTTATAGGAGTCGATAATACTGGAGTGTTTTTTGCGTATCATTTGATTATATATTTATAAAGGGGAAAGCAATATTAATGAACGGAATCTTGGAAAGGCTCTTCAAAAATACCATCAAACAGGCAAGTGTATGCTTAATTGGTGAGGTAAATACTGGTAAGAGCACCCTTGCGAACAGGATTGCACTAGATTTTACAGGAGAGGAAACATTTGATGTGTCAGAAGTACCCCATGAAACGAGGGAAATCAATAAACTTGAGCATGTGAATTTTTCTGCAGGGAAACGTAAATTGGATGTAACCCTGATTGATACTCCAGGAATTGCGACTTCTATTGATTATCGAGAATTTATAGAACATGGTCTCACTGAAGAAGATGCAATCAAAAGGGCAAAAGAGGCAACATCTGGAGTTGTATCTGCGATAAAATTTCTTAAGGAAATTGATATTGCGCTGGTCTTGATGGATAGTACAAAAGCACCATTCGATCAGGTGAGTTTAACGTTAATGGGTGCTTTGGAAATGCAAAAGACTAAGTCAATAATTGTAGCAAATAAGACTGATCTAGATAATGCAAAACCTGATCTAATTAGGTCAACATTTCCCCATCTAAAAGTTATACCCATTTCTGCACTTAATGGGGATGGAATTGACAACCTGTATCAGGAAATTGTATCGGTGGCGTGAGGTGTTAAAATGACGAATCTAGAATTTATTACTGCAAATCGCGCCTTAAAAATTCCAAGACTTGAATTATACGATTTTATCGTTCAACGGGTATTAAATGATAAGATAGTGATAATTGAAGAAATATTTAGTCCAGCGGAAAAGATGCAGTTGATAGCTCGGAGTTTAGAAAAATCATCAACTAAAGATTACTATGGATTTAAAATGATTCAAATTAAGATAAAAAGTGAAAATAATAGGCTTCTCAGGGGTAAAAAAGACATCCAATTTAACTTATTTGCACCTGGATCTTCAGTAATTGAACAGAATGAAGACGGACATTATTCAGTAAAAATGGATGGAGGAAATGTTGTAACTGCCGCATTATAGATAATTTCTTTTTTTTAAATGTCATAATTAGTAGAATTAGGTTCCTTCATCATAAGCTGTTTTGTATTTTTCTTGTTCAGGACTCAATTTGTCATATGAGAATTTCATCGATTTTAATTTGATAGAAGCAATTTCTTGATCAATATCGTACGGGAGAGTAAATACCTTTTTTTCATCTCCAAATTTTTTTTGAGCTAAATAAATTAGTGCCATCAGTTGTCCAGAAAAGCTCATATCCATCACTTCACTTGGATGACCTTCTGCAGCAGCAAGGTTGACTAGTCTACCCCTAGCAAGCAAATATACCTTTTTTCCACTTTCTAATGTAATTTCCTCATTATTGGGTCGAATAGTTCGTACAGATTTTGCCTTAGAAATTAGTTTATCAACCTCTATTTCTACATCATAATGACCAGTATTACAAATAATTGCCCCCTCTTTCATGGTTTCAACCTGCTCAAAGGTTATCACATCTCTCATCCCTGTTGCAGTGATAAAGATATCTCCAATTTTTGCTGCATCATTCATCGGTATTACCCGATAGCCATCTAGAATGGCTTTTAATGCAGCAACGGGTTCAACTTCAGTAATAATCACACTTGCTCCAAGTCCCTTAGCATTTTTTGCCAATCCTGAACCACATTGACCATAACCAGCTATGACGACATTTTTGCCTGCATATAAAATCGAAGTAGCCCTGAGTATCCCGTCAAGTGTTGATTGACCAGTGCCATATACATTATCAAAATGGCTTTTTATTGGACTGTCATTCACTGCGATTAATGGGTATTTCAATTTTCCATCTGCCTCCATGGCCCTTAACCGGTGAACTCCTGTTGTAGTTTCTTCTGTACCACCCATTATTACAGCCGCTAGTTCAGTATAGTTATTATGTACTCGAAAGATCAAATCTGCACCATCATCCAATGTTAATGTGGGTTCAAATTCTAATACTTTGTCAATTGCCCAATAATATTCTTCTGTATTCATACCGTGCCATGCCCAAATCTTCACGCCATCTGATGCCAACGCTGCTGCAACTTCATCAGATGTTGAGAGAGGATTACATCCGCACCAGGCGATATCAGCTCCAGCTGCAGCCAGGGTTTCAACTAACACTGCTGTTTCTTTTGTTACGTGAAGGCATCCTGCGATCCTCATTCCTTCGAGAGGTTTCGATTCCGAAAATTTTTGCCTTAAATGCATTAATACTGGCATTCGTGACTCTGCCCAATCAATACGCATTCTACCTTTGTCAGCCAAGGAAAGATCTTTTACTTTGAAAGATACGGTTTCTGTTGATTGATCCATATTTTCCACTTATAGTAAAAGAATAAAGTTTTAATGGTATGTTCCTTATAAATTTGGATCGAAAATTGCTAAATTTAAATGCTAAAAACCATATCCCTTAGCAGCTTGAATAATTTTTGAGCTGGCAATTGGATAATTTTTTCTTCAATCATTTGATTATGGCTGTTTTGGCAAAACTGAGCGAAAGAATACACATGGGTCGAAACATTTTCCTTTTTTTGTTCTCCCGCAGAAACATCCTTTAAGATTTCAGCTGCTTCAAAAGCAATATCTTGTGCTGTTTTAAAATTTAATACCGCATCATCGAACAATCCTAATTTGGTTGCCCAAGACCCTGCTATTGCATCACAGATTGAATCAAAAAATTTAATTATTCCCAGAACGAGTGATTGCCTTATTTTTAACTGGTCCCAATGAACATTAGCAATAATTTTTCCATATTCTTGTTTGTGTTCTAAGAGGATTTGACAGTCATTTTTAATCTGATACAACATATTTTTGAACGATTCATGTGATTTCAAGGAGGTTTGAATTGATTCATGTGCTTCGAATTTATTATTTATTAAATTTGGATCCTGGGTTACTGATAAAAATAAAGAAGGTATAACCTCGGACAAACAGATAAATTGCGTAGTTAATTGGTATATTTGCATTTGAACTGTTCTAGCTGAAATAAAAGAACCACTGAAATGAGCCAAGATTCTTTTGAAAGGTAATTGCTCTTTAGGGACAAGTTTTGACAATTCGAAAGCCTTTGAGGCAAAGAAATTGGCCTTTGACTTATGTAACAGCTCAAGGATAATGTTTTCCTCATTAGTATTACTCGCTTTAATCTCGTGACTAATACTCAAACTAAAATTTTTTAGTATTTCCAATCGGATAAGAATCTGATCTCTATCTTTAATTGTACCTGGTAGAAAAGAGCTTGACTCAATTAACAGGTTGATGTCCTCTTTCAAATATGACAATTCATTTCGTAATTCCTTACGATTTTCAGTATCGGATAATTCTGTCCAGTTCGATACGATTTGATTAGTTGCCGTAATGATCCGAGTTTTGAATGAATCTATTACATGGATGGTTTGGTCAATGATTTCTTGTTCTGAATGATGCAAAGATATCATCAATTCAGTTGTGGTGGCAATAGACTTGAAAATGGATGGAATGGCTGAGAGATATTTTATCTCAATTTTACCGTTTATCGTTTTACAAATTTGTTTGATTTCATTAACTTTCTTTAACGCATCTTCAATATTTTTACTTGAAATATCGTTTATCATATTTCGATAAGCTACATTGAGTAAACTTATATTTTGAAGAAATTTTGATTTTTTCTTAGTTTTATTTAAATTCTTATGGAGAGCCCTCATTTCCTCTCCAATTTGAAATTCACCTATCAATTTGAGTGCTTCGTCACATAAATCATGAACCTTTTCAAAATATTTTGCAGCATGATTATGTAATCCTTTTGATGCTGTATCAATCGCTATAGCATAATTATGACTTGAGATGGAGTATATTGATGCGGCTTTAGATAAAGGCACGCTAATTAATTTTAATCGCTCAGTTTTCGACTTTATCTCTCGATCCTTTGAATTTGATGATAATTCTACTGATCTATTGAAATTGTTCAATCCTTGATCTAAAATGAAGTAAGCTCCAATATCATCTTTCCACCACCATGTTTGGCTAACCTTCTTAATAAAATCAGCCAAATATTCACCATAATACCGACCGTATGTTTCAGATACAGATGATAATATATCATTTAATTCAGGCTCTTGAACTTTCGTATCTGCTAAAATTCCTAGTAATCGTTGCTTTTGGTTAGTTTCACTGATTGCTGTCATTAATGGTGCTATTTTATCTAATGACCCTTCAAGTAAATTTGGTTTGAAAAATAAGGAAAAAATAAAATCTATATGATTTTCAGATGTAATTGAGGGCTTGGGAAATGACACGCTATTTTTTTCTCTAAATAGTCCAATAGAGGATATTTCAGAATAAATACGTAATAAAATTGAACTTTCCAATTGGATTTTTAGCACATTGCTGATTTTGTTAACTAGTTTAATTTTCATTTCATCGTCTTGATGTATACGTTCTTTATCTTTTGTATATTCATCATTATACCTTAAGTAAACCGTTTTTGCTAAATCCGCGATCAAGAGCAACCCATTCAGAGTATTTGCAGCATACTCTGTCCATTTTTTTGCGATGTCTTCCTCCTCATTTTTTATTAATAGATCCTTGTAAAGATTAATCCTTTCATTTTCTAAGAAAATAATTTGATCGAATGGATTAAGGTTCGAGAACATTGAACAGTTTCAATTTATAGAAAAAGTATAATAAATAATGGATTTATTCTCGTTTAAAATTTTTAAAAGACCTGAGAGTGCCATAATTTTAATAAATGCTGTACTTAAATCATTGTTTCACCAATCTTGTCTGCTTAATTTTAAATTTATCAATAACCACAAAATCTATTAGGAATTTTTATCGATATATATCCACATAACATCTGAAGAGGCTTTGAAGATAATAACCTAAGATCGTTTCTAAAATCAGAAATGATAGAAAATCATAATCAAAACGGTTTGAAAGATTTTTATGTAATTAGGGAAAGTGGAGAATGCGTTTTCCATAAATCATACATTAAAGATTTTGATCGTTTAGATGCGGATCAAACAATAGTGAGTTCATTTCTATCAGCAATAAATACTTTTTCCACGAATGTTGATTTAGGAGCTAAAATGCTAGAAACTCATAGGTCAAAATTTGTCTACCATAAAAATGGTCAGTGGTTATTTGTTGCTCGAACAGAAAAAAGCGTAAATTCTGATTTAATATCTAACAAGCTGGATAAAATTTCCACCCAGGTTAATAATTGGTTGCCTTCTCAATGGGATGGAAATGTGGGAGTATTTCAAGGAGTCACAACGCTAATCAAAGAACAATTTGTTAATTCAAACAATGTTTATTACGAAATCACAGGTAAAAGCATAGAAGATTTATCCGATGTCCAAGAAAAAGTATACTCCTTTTTGAGATTTAAAGGAAGATCGACAATAACCACAATTGCAAAATTGATGAGAATACCTGAACAGGATGCTGAAGATGTGACAATGAATCTTCTTAATCATCATTATCTTACGACCTGTCAATAATCCTGCATGGAATTTTACAAATTTAAATTATACCTTTTCACAAGATAGATTGCATCTTTTTGGTGGTGACAATTTTGAATGAAACCATCATTAATTTTGAATCTCTTACCACAAAATGGGCATCCCTTTGATATTGCCGAGGATTTTGATGCCATGTATCGACTACATTTTGTATTGGCACATTGCACAATATACCATTCCATCAATTAATATCACATAAATTTATATTAAAATATAAACCCTGTAAGTTAAATCTAAAAATTCATTTATTAATAAGTTCCATGAATTTTCTGAATTAAATCTCTTATCGCAGTTCGTATGGCTTCAGATCGAGTAGGATATCTTTCTCTTCTTAATAACTCATCTAGACCCTCTAGTTGTTCTTTCGTCACTTTCACTGAAATTAATTTCATTCCATCTTCAGACAATATTTATGTAGCTCCTAATATCCTAAAAATCAGTTAAAAATTACAATAATAAAAATAATTCTAGTGACATTCCTTTAATCGCAAATTATTTCAGATCCTGACATTTCTTTAAATTAACTTCCTAATTCCATTTATCGTCCAATTTTTCGATGATGCGTGTCCAACGCTCCCAATCCTCTAATGTATCAAGATCATATTTTATTTCTTCAATTTCAAGGATCATAATTGGAATATTATCATTTTCTCCATTTTCTATAAGTTTAGTAGCTGAAGTACCACCAAATAATTTTTTCTCAATCAAGTTATTTGGTACTACTGCAATAGCAGTTCCTCCATCCTTAGTAGGGATGATAATATTTGGATGCATTTTTAATAAATGCTTAATTTTGTATAGATGAACTATATCTAATCCCGGGAGATCTGGCATAATAAGCGCAATCTGTTTGGTTTTCAGATGTTGTGAAGCGTCTTTTATTGCCTGATTTAGGGATAGACCTTGATCAATTATTGTATCAAAACCCTTCTGTTTTAGAAAATCGGAAAGAACCTGATCTGCGGTGAGGATAATTGGTTTCCAATCAAATTGTGAAACAATTTGAATTGTTTTCAATAACAATTTATTTACTGCATTCGAAACTTTAGTATTTTCTAAGGACTGCCTAAGAGTTGTCATGGCTGTGTCAATTCCCCGAACAGGAATTATTACATATTCGGGAAAGTTATCAGACATAACCATTCGAATTATGATTCAAATACCCCTAAATAAAATCCAATATTGATTGTGCTAATTTTCGCTGTTGTTTGTCACTTGAAATATTAATATCTAGATATACCGGCTCAATGCCTAAATCCATAATGGGATCATTGTATATCTGATCACTCGGATCAAGAAATAGAACTGAAATTATGTTTTGATAGTGTACAGCCAGTCCTAATGGACTTAACTCTATGTCTTGGGACTGCATTAGTTTATTAGTCGGACCTGAAAAAGCAGTTTTTCCAACAATCGGAGAAACAGCGATATTCGATTTTTTACGCTTTTGCAATATTGATTTAATCGGATTGATAGATAAAATTGGACCCATGCTTGTAACTGGATTACTTGGTCCAAGGATAATATTTTTGGAGCGATTCAGTAATGTTAAAACGTCTGGACTTGTTTTGTTTTTTACCCCTTGAAATTCTACTCTATCCACTGATAATTGCCATTTATGTTTGACAAAGTACTCCTGAAAGTTATATTGATTATTATTAGAAAATATTATTGTTTGTAAAAGTTGGTCACACATAGGCAATATCGTAGCCTCTATTTGCCAGCATTTACAAATTTGTTTTGTTATTTCAGTCAATGATTGAGTTAGCAGTAAGTTGGTTCTAAAGATATGAAGACCTAGATCTTTATCACCCACATTGAACCAAGTATCCTCATTTAGTGAATTTAAGGTTGCTAAAGAGTGAAAAGTTTCTTCTGATACACCCCAAAATTTTCCTAAATCAAGGTTATTAGAAAAAAGGTAGATAATAGTATCAAGATCCGGGCTTATATGTAAACCAAACCATCTATAATCATCCCCGGTATTACAAACCACTCCTAATTGTTTATCATCCAGAATTTTCCTGAAACCGAGCATTAATTTGGGAGTCCCTGTGCCTCCAGATAGAAACGCATATTCCATAGGACCACTTTAGACTCGTCGATATTGGAATTTATCCTCTACGATTTTTCCATCTTTAATAAGATCTGATAAATGAAACCTGAGAATTGTAGCATCCACCCGTATTTCATCATATGGTGGGGATGTGATCGCTGAACCATATATTTGCCGATATTCTTGTAGAATTGACTCAAATGATTTCCATTTGAGAGAGCAGAGCTCGTAAGCTGCTTTTTGATCAGATTCAATGGCGGATAAAACTTCATAGGTGTTAATCGGTTTATTCTTAGTAAACTGGGGTTCATCATATGAAGGCGCGATTATATCTGCTTTGGCTTGATTAAGGAAGCTTAAAGCATTCAAATATGTAGAAATTGATCCTGTAAAATCTAGATAATAACTTCTTGAGATCGAAGGAGAATATCCCATTAAAATACCAGAGCACAATAAGCGATGATCCCTTGAGTATATGAACGTATGACCTTCATGGGGACCGGGAAAAGGTACAATTAAAATCTTTGTTTTTTTTGTCTCAAAGGAGCTCATCTTATTTATATGAATAATATTTTCAAGTTTTTTGGGAAATTTTCGTGCAAATGATCTAGTTCTTTCTTTCAAGCTAGGATCGAAACGCTTCTCAAAATACATTTCTCTCGGATTTTGAATTTTCTTAGCAATGTCCTGATGAATGAAAAATTGTGATTCTGGTAAGGATTTTTGTAAAAGCACTATTGTATTTATTTCTTCAATGGTGACTGATGTGAGATAAATCCTGATGTTTTTACTTATACCAAGGTTTTTTAACGCAGTTTTCAAATTCCTGATAAACTTCAAACCACCAGATATTCCAATAACAATACCTGGATCATCGTTGAGTAAAATCCCTCCAAAAATTTCGCCACCTGCTCCAAATCCACCTGGAACTCGGTACACATCAGTAATTATCTCATAAGCTTCCATATTCAAGGATAAATGTATTGGACACTTAAAATATTCTAATCTTTTATGATCAATAGAGGTATGGAGTATTCCAAGAGATGCAATTGGGAGTGAACCTTAGTTAATAATCCAGATTATGATATCTAATATAATCTATCCAGGCTATTTCATATTTAGTATCAGAAATATTGTATTTCACCCAATCAAATTCACCATACCCGAATTCTGATAAAGTGATTGCGTACTGGTTTTTATCAGCTAATTTAATTTGATCGATTACCCCAAGTTTGGTCAATTTTGATATCATCGACTGAAATATCTTTTTTGAAGGTAAATTGAAATGGAAAGAACTGGGAATTCTATCAGTTAAATTTTTTACCATCAAATAGGCTTGATTTAATACAATCGGGTGATTAATTGGACCAAGAGCAAGTAAGATTAGTTGTCGAACACCGAGTTTTTCTGTCGTTTTCGATCCAAAATAATCAGTGATCGATTTATTGTAAACATGAGCTTGACCAACCATCATAGTTAAATTATGTATCAATTATATAATAAAGGAAGAGACGGAGTGCATTAAAAGTGAAATTGTTAATGGATTAAGTTGTACAATTGGTTTATTCTATAAAATTATTGAGAATTAAATGTAAGAGGAACAAATTGATTTGCTAGTCCTTTTAGGTATTGATATGGGTTATAATTTTGATGGATTTTAAATGTGATTCATGCAACAGAAATGTCCAAGCAACTTGGAAGTATTGCAGGTATTGTGGTAGTGTTCAACCAAAGAGGAATGAGAGTTTGAGTACGAATAATGAGGTGAGCTCGATTTCTGACTTAGAAACAATACCTGAGACTGAAGAGGTTGCATTTGATCGAGATTTGTACCATAAAGTGCTATCCACTCGATCACATAGATCAGAATTGATTGAAGAAAAGAAGAAACTACTTGAATCCGTGAATTCACTATTAGAACAATTGCAATCTGGATTAATTAACCGGGATTATGCATTACCTAAGATAACAGAGCTGAAGACAAAGGTCAAGACTGTGACAGAAGAAGAGAAACAATATGAAGATATGCCTGAAAAATTACCTCTCGAGGTTTTGCTCGATGAAATTGATGCTGCAAAAAATCGAATGAAGAAACTAGAAGACTTGAAAAATGATCCAGCAATATCAAAGGAAGCAATTAAAGATGCAAAAGTGCAAAGTGAAGAAGCACTAAGATTATTAAAAGAACAACAATCAATGGTAAATGGGCACTTACGGAATTGGCAAGCAGATTTAAAAACGCAGTTAGCTAAAGATCGTAAGGAGCTTGAACAGTTTTATATTCGCTTTAAAACCGGTGAGTTGACTGAAGAGGCATATGAAGAGAGAAAATCGAAGAAATCCAAGGAAATCACCACATCGGATGGAGTTCTGCAATTAATAAGCCGTATGCTTGAGTAACATGCAACAATTAATTTTGCTTTTTACTTAAAAAAATGAAATTACTGGTCAAAAAGATTGGATTCTTCAGATCCATGTCAGAGTGGATCATATAAGAGCAAAGTTGCTATTTTATTCGTACTACTTTTGGTTTTCTTGATTTATCTTTGACAACGGATAG
The DNA here is from genome assembly GCA_964600735.1 of uncultured archaeon. Taxonomy (GTDB): domain Archaea; phylum Asgardarchaeota; class Heimdallarchaeia; order Heimdallarchaeales; family Kariarchaeaceae; genus LC-2. The sequence continues at coordinate 11,259 of CAZRLL010000027.1, read as the reverse complement.
AACATTTTTTTCTTCATTTTCAAGTCTATCAGGATAAAACTGATCAACATCTGATTGCCGGTCAGAAACATCTATTTCAGATGGTAGGAACTGCCATCCCTTGAGTTCAATACTCAAATAAGCATCTTCTTTACCCGGACAACTAATTCTGATTGTTAATTTTCCACCTTCATAACTGATTACTTCAGGTGTAATACATTCCTCCTTTAATCGTGAAAACAAATATTCAACATATGCCTTTGATATAATTTCTGTGTTGCTGTTAAGAATTAATCTTCCTATCTCCCCTAAATTGTAATGAACAGTTCGACCCCTTCGAACCGAATCGAGTAGTTTTGCTTTTTTCAGGCGCTGAACATGGTGTCTGACGGTATCATGGTGATGACCCAAGGCTTCGGCAATTTCTGCCTGGTAACAATTGTTATTGTTTAACACATAGGTGAATACATCCTGGGTTGCCTTACTCTTTAGTACAACAAAAGCCTTTTCTACAGCTTCACTTCGTAGAGCTTTTGAAAAAAATACTCTACGTCCAGCAAACCTCATTGTATCAATTAATCCAGCGGTTGCTAGTTTTTTCAAATGCCATGAAACAGTACCATGTGGCAGGTCAAGAGTGGATGCGATCTCAAAAAAATAACTTCCTGGGGTTTCAGACACAATTCTATATATTGATCGTCTTACAGGATGCATTAAAAGAATAGATCTCTTTTCCTTAGTCATAAAAATTCCCATAAACTAGGACATCGAAATAAACTATCCTGATTCCTATATATTTCTAATTACTCCATGTGTATTAAGTGGTTCTCTTAAATTAATCAGAGTTGAAATATTATTTAAAAAATTAACATCTATTGAAATTTTACTCAGTTAACATATCATGTGCTTACTGTTAACATATCTATTGTTACAGTGGATACACCCGGAATAGCTTTAAACTCTTCCTCTATTTTCTCAGTCGAAACCGACTCCAGCTCGGTACTGTCAAGTATTTTATTTTTTTTGTCAAATTTCGATGCAAACTTTAAACAAGTTATATTATCAATGATTAAGTCTGTTGGGTTGAGATATTTATTTGTTCAAAATTCTACCGAATTTCGAGATTGATTTACACACTAAAGAATAATGTATGTCAAGTTCTTCAAAATCCAAGTATTTAATATTAATTCATTCATCTGCAGATGTCACAGTTGCAGCATCTATCCATATTTTATCAAAGAACATTGTAAATCTAATTTCAGTATAAGTTTTACCGTCATATAAGTAGTCTGTTGGAAATTCACAATAGCTCCAGGTATCTTCTGAATCCACACACTGAACGTTTGTGATACCCCCATTATAAGTCATTGCTATATTGACTCTCGAAGTTGCTGAATCTCCCCGCCAGCGTACTCCGATTTGATTTATATCCTCACCCCCGAGGGTAAAGGTCTGGTACACGTAATCATTAGCACCGTTCAGTATCACTGAATAGGACCCAGAATACACTGGATTGTTGTCCCGATTTATACCATATTCAGTCCAATGGTCCAAGTGTGTAGAATCTTCCCAAATTTCAAAGCTAGGATTTGTCAACCTCTCAACAGATACAGCTGGCACGTTGAGCGTAAATTGCATCAGTATTATTACCGAGATTATCAAAGTTAACATACTTTCTGAAGAGGCAAACAATGATCTTTTCTATAAATTAATTGGAAATATTGAACATTATGGACATATGTCCCCATTTTAAATAACGATCGTTTTTTTCACATAAAAATCATCTCTGTCGTACGACTTTTTCAAATGAAAATTATAGAGGTCGTACATCTATTAACAACCCTATGAGACAAAGACATTTTTTGATTGCAAGATTTCCCAAGAAATTGAATAAATATGAAGTGTGTTTAATTTAAAGAATTTGATAGTAATTGTACATCAACATTGTTAGGGTCGATTTCTAATGCCTTACGAAGAATTTTCTTTGCCTTTTCAACCTTTGAATCATCAATAAGCGAAAGCGCAAATAAATACATAATTTTTGGGTCTCGCTCCAACTCTAAAGATCTTTCGTATGCAAGTTCAGCTTCTTCATATCTCTCTAATTGGCTAAGAAATTCTGCTTTGAGCGACCATAACCTATGGTCATCCCGTACATTAATTATTGTATAATTTGTGAGTTCTAATCCTTCGTTTACACGATCTAAATAACTTAAAATCATGATTTTTGAGACTATTGCATCGGTAAGCTGGGGTTCTAGGATCTCTTGATCCGCGTAACTTTGAATTTTTGACTTTATGGCTTCGCTTAATTTATCTAACCAAGGTAGTGCGTCTTCATAGTGTCCGTATTCTACAAGAATTCGATGTTTCAAATTAAATATTTCAAACATTGGAATTTCGTAATTCAGTTCTAGTGCTCGATCACACAATTCTTCCGCTTCATCTAATCTTTTTACATGGAATAACATGTGAGCTTTGTGATAGAGAGGATATTCGTATGTCGGATCAATTTCAATCGCTGCATCATAGCATTTCATTGCATCATCAAATTGATCAAGCTTTAAAAGTAAATCACCTTTTTTAATTAATGGTCCTCGATCCCCAAAACTATCATGGATATCATCATATAACTTAATTGCTTCATCATTTTTACCAAAATATTCAAGTAATTCGCCTTTAGACTTTAGGAATCTATCTATTATTCTATAATATTCGAACTCTTCAAATTCTCCATTCTCAATGAATGAAAATGATGATTGTTCTCCTAATTCTTCAAGATGCTTCCAAGCATGTAGATAATCTTTATCTGTCTTTTTCTCAACTAGAAGAGAAATAAAATCCATCTCATATAGAGCATCATCAAATGGCTTTCTTTCAAGAGCAAATGGAATTCCACCATAAATTTCTTTATCAAAAAGAAATTGAAGATTCGGATGGTTTATTTGTTCGTTATGTATCCATCTAAGTAAATCTCGATCCCTATAGTTTAGCTTATTATTTCTAAAATCAACTTCAATAAGATTTGGAAAATGTTTATCGTGGCCAACAATAAAATTTGGAATATGTCGAAAATCATTATCACTTAAATTTAGCTTTTCCAATTTTTTTAGTTTAATAAAACTATCAGGCAAAATTTTAAGGTTATTTCCATTTAAATTAATAATCTCTAATGAATTCAAATCACCAAAATTATATGGTAATTGGAAAACCCTACAATCGATTAAGTTTAACTCTTTTATTGAGTCTGTGTTCTTTAGTATTGACATTATTAGAGTAAAATCAACATCCTGATCAGAAAGGGAGATCGCTCCATTAATCGAAATAATCTTACCTTTTTTTGATGGATCGGACATAATGATCAATGTATATTCCAAATTGTTGAGTAACGTATTAAGTTGTATGACTAATTTAAGATTGCTTTATAGCTTACTTTGATAGCTTTGATATGGTGTTTCACTTTTTTGGTCAAATGTATCAATCAATTACTCACTGTTAACATGTCGATAGTTACTGTTGAAACTCCCGGAATTGCTTTAAACTCTTCCTCGATTTTCTCTGTGGATACCGACTCGAGCTCTGTACTGTCAAGGTACCCCTCATAAACACAAGTGTCGGCTGTGAAACATAATCCTGTTGAGTATAATGTTTTAATTCCTAATCTAATAAATATGGAACCCATCTGACGCAGAAAATCAGGTGATAACTTACCTATGTTGATATTGATCTTGGCGACAGTGTCGCTGTTCGTTGGGATAATGCGTATAATCTTGGTATTTGGTGCCAAAATAATTATTGCATGACTTCTTCCCTCAGGTTGTAAAGCTTCAATAAATGATTGTGGCAATCTTATTGGTTCAGCTTCATCGATTAATGTCATTTGAGCTAGCGTAACTTCCGCTATTCCGCGATCTTTTTTTTCAGTTGTCTCTTCACTCATTTTATTATGTTCTCCTTCAGATTCGTACAACTTAAAAACTTTAAGCCGAAACCTCCACTAAACAAATCAATTCAGTGTATTGATTAAAACAATTTCCGTTTTTTTGATCTTTCGATTTAAACGGGAATTATTTACGCGAATAGTTTTCACTGAACAACATAAATAAAGTTATGGTCATTATTATGGTCGTTCACAATCATTCTGAAACAGAAACGCAAAAAGATGTATTGAAGAAGGTATTGGACTATTGGAAAAAACCCAAACAATATCAGTTTGAATCAGATATTGTTGAAATACAAGGAGATTGGCTGAAATTGAAATATTCTTTATTCTATCCAGAAGGTGGAGGTCAACCCGCCGACAGAGGATATATTATTTATGAAGCCCAAAAGATCAAAGTAATTGATGTACAGAAAAGAGGAAAGAAAATTTGGATACATGTACCGAATCATAATCTTTCAGAGAACTATCGAATTGAGGGCAGGATTGATAAAAAAAGGCGGGAGAAATTATCAAGAAATCATAGCAGTCAGCATCTACTTTCCGCTGCGTTTTGGGAGGAATTTGAATTTGATACTTTAGGAGCAGAAATAGGAATTTATGAAAGCCATATTGACTTAGATAAAACCCCCACATTAGAGCAGGTGACTCAAGTAATTGATATTGTTGATGAAAAGATTATTGAAAAATTACCTATTACTTCCAGATATATCACGAAAACCGAGTTGAAGAATTACAAACTTAGAGGATCAATAGAATTGGACGAAGAACTCTATCGTATGGTAGAAATAGGTACATATGATAGAAATCTTTGTGGTGGGGTTCATTTAGAAAATACTGTGGAAATTGGAGCATTAACATTATCCAAAATTGAGGGCAAAAAAATCCGATTTGTAAGTGGGATAGATGCTTTTAGAATCCTAAATCAAAGTATGAAGGACTTACAAAGTATATCTCGAATAATTGGCGCATCTCCCAAACAAAGCCCTGCTAAGGTTGAAGAGATCTCTGCATCTAAAACTGTGTTGGAAAGGAAGATCAACAAATTAAATTCTCAAATTGCTAAATACGAGGCTAATATATCCCCTTGGGAAAAATATGGGGAGTTTTTCTTGAAAATTTTTGCTTTAGAAACTGCAGATAGGGGGATGATTTTGGATGCGCTAGGTCAGTTACATAAAAATCAAATTGCTTGTGTGATTTCCCAATCAGGTATCTTCATTTTGACTTCAGGTTCAGAAATCATAACTCAAGACCTTATGAAAAGACTACAGAATAAAGGAATAAAGAGTGGGGGAAAAGGCCTAACCATAATGGGGAAACTCAAAGAAATAGATCTAGAAGTGTTAAAAATAGACATATTAGATGCTTTGGATATTTAGATAACAGGCGCTTGTTAATCATGGAGATCTTTCTCAAATGTAGGATGTATGTAAAATTTATCGTCCAATATAGTGTAGGGAACTCTGCGCTGATCGATCCAATCGTATTCATCCCTAAACTCACGGAATAAGTCATTAGTTAGTATTAGTGAGCCTGTTTGTGAGCTTAATCTTAAAATGAATCCATCCCCATCAACTTTAGCTGGAAGGACCTTAACGATGCTCTTTTTTGTCAAATCGTCTAAATCGATTTTATTTTTAATCTGATATCTAAGAGCTGCATCTGCTACAACTGTTATATCGTTAAATCCTTGTTCCTCTAAACTACGAGTAGCTAGTATAATATTTTTTATTTGGGGTTTTCCACCCTTCGAAATGTTTTCCCACGCCACATTCGATCCGTCAATGATAATACGATCGCTATCAAATTTTAATTCAGGATAGAATCTCACCCCCAATATTCTACTAAAGAATTTTTGACGAATATCTTTCCGCCAGTATAAAAATAGAATAATGACTAATAACAAAATATACAAAAATATGGCAATGTAGGGCAAGTAATCTTCAAGAGAACGCTTCGGAACAATTTTCCCTTCTGCACTTATTTTTATAGATAAACTATCGTATTCAATTAATAATTGATCAAATGGTTGTCCACCATCGCTGTCAGAAAACTCCATATATAATTTGATAATTGCAGTTCCGTTTTTGTTTGCTATCCCAGAAAAGTCATAGGTTGCAGAATTATCTTCTTTTAATGCGTATCCTTCAGGTGAAAAATCAATTTCATCCGAAAGCAGAATTACACGAATAAATAATGGTGCATATGGTTTATTTTCTCTATAACTAGATTTTGCCTGTATATCTATCCCCTCTGGACTACCTAGGATAAAATCAAATTGACCTTCAGGATTCACGATATGAGCTTCAATATCGGGTAAAATATGTGTTTTGAGGGTTTTGGGGATTGCTTGATTATTTCCCAGAGCATCAGAATACTCAATATCAATATTTAATTCTCCTATACCGAAATTGGCAGGTTTTATTGAAAAACTGATATTTACAGTTCCCAGTGTGGGAATTATCGGGATAAAACTGTCGATTGATGAGTTAAATAGACCTATTGGTTCATTTATTCTACCGACCCGAGCCACTGAAATGTTTAAAGCTGGACTAGAACCGAAATTTACCAAATTGATGTATAATTGTCGTGTTTCATTAATGCTAAGACGGAGAAGAGAATCTGTAATCGTTTTTCCTGTTTCATCAACAAATTCAATGTGCAAATTAGCTCCTGGACTCGCAATCACTTTAAAATTTGATGTTGCATTTAATAAACCCCGGCGTGTTGAGTTAATCAGAAACAATGCAGTGTAGATACCTGTAGGTAGCAATACTTCAGATTCTGAAATAGTTGGTATTGTATAGGAATCCAAAGTATCCAATGTAGTTCCATTTTTCAAATAATTATATTGCAGATCTGTAAAATTCAAATCATTAATAATTGAAAAATTACCATTTAGCAAAATTAGCGAATATTGATATCCACTAAAGAAATCTGAACCGTTTCTCATGCCAAAGAATAGTGTAATATCCAAACCGAGATTAACAAATTGTTCATTCGACTGGATATAGGGTAAACTAGAATTATCTGTCGGGATCTGAGCTTTAGATATTTCTTGTTTCTCATTTTGAGAAGCATCACCCAAACTTGGTGATGGACATAAAAATAACGAATTTAAAATAATCACAAGAATTATTATTCTAAGAGTACCCATGAGTTAACACGTGGATGTTTGAGTTAATATTTTATTCATAGTCACTATAAAAGAACTTTTAGTAATTAACTATCAGAAATCATTTATTTTACTTACCTGAGTTGTTAAATCAACCCCCATTGTATAAATAATTCCCAATAAATTACTACTTCTTACAAGATTAAATTAACTTGATAGATAAGAACTTTTAGACTATCATTTTAAATGAAAAATGTAGTTCAATGAGTACAAATAGAGGTTTTACGATCGATACTAATTTTTTTATCGCAGGATTTGGAAATATACCATCAGAATATGAAAAACTTCACGGAATATTTAGAAAAAATCGTATTCAAATCCTGATAACTGATTACGTACGTAACGAAATGCGATGGTACATGAGACGGGTGATAGAGCCAAAGGTGATTGTTAAGGAAATCAATCCTAAAAAATTAGCACAGTATGAGGTTAGTTCACAAAAGAAAGTGGATATGAAGCTCCCTCAGACCCCTGATATGAGTTTAGCTTATCTAGCGGATCAGGAAAATATTCCAATTGTCTCATCTGATCTTAGATTGGTCGAAGTTGCCCAAAGACTAGGTATTAACGCTATGATGAATTCAGCTTTTCTAGTTATGTTACTAGGTGAGGTAAAAGATGATCTTGATCGGGAATATTTGAAAAATTTATATGATAAGTTATTTGCAGATGAGATAAGATATTCTGTTCAATCTCAGGGTCGTTACGATCCTGTGGTCAGGATACAAAAAATAATGGATTCTGCATTAGACGTGGTCCGATTACAGGCGTCTTCAGTTGAGGATGTACAGGAAAGAATAATAAAGACGGATCACGATTTTCCAGAATACCGGGAGTTGAGGGATGCAACAATACAAGTGAGGACAGACATTTCTGATTATATAAAATTAGTCGAGGAGGGCAAATATCATCAACTTAAATTTGAACTAAGAGAAGCTTCAACGCAGTTATTAGACATAGCCATGGAAGTAAGGATGCTGGGGGTTGAGGAGGAAGATCCGATTTACAAGGGAGCAATCACAACTGTAGCTCATATTATGTTGTTAGCTTCTACAGTGGCAATTGGTGCTCAGCGATTGAAGGATGCGGAGGCGATAGTGGATCTACTGTTAATAATTCTCCTTGAAAATGATGAAGTAGAAGAATTATTAGACATCGAGGTCCATTTACAAAGAATCACATTGTTTTTCCTCACTGGGCAATTTACTAGACTTAAAACCTACTTTACTACTGCATTCATTGAATTATGTCAAAAAAGAGAACGCCAGGATATACTGGATTTACACAGAACTATGGGGATATTGATAGCGATATTGACTAATAACAAAGCAGAAAAAACAGCCACTGCTAAAGATTTCTCTGAGATTCAGTATGTAATTCAACTGGGAGTACAATTTATTTCGGTTGACAAAATTGAACTAGCATGGTTATTATTCGAACAAGCTGTATATTTGAGTTTAAATTCTGGCATGACTGGATTATTAATTGCAGTTTTTGAAGTATTATTACCTTTGTCATTTAGGACTGAATACGAGTTTTCTCCAAGTTTTGAACAATTGTTAAATATCGTGAAGAAAAAAGATAAGTCATTACCTCTCGAGGATTACAATAGAAGAAATAGAAGAAATGAAGAAGTTGCGGAGGAACTTTTAAGGAAAAGACAAGTAAATGTAACAAAAATTCCATTAGAGTTCACTGGATTTTTTGATGTGATTTCCTCTGAAAAGGTTGAATTTAAGAGATTGGGGAGTTGTACATTTTTGAGAGTGGTGGAATGGCAAACTATGAATTTTATTGGGATTGTGGATCCTACTCTCTCGCTTGATACACACCTGGATGTGGGATCCTCAGTTAAGATTTTGAGTGGAAAAGTAAGAATAATTCGCCCCAGTCAATCGATAAAAGATAAAAGGGGTGTTGATATTTTAATAATTGGTAAGTGTGATAATTTAAAATTCATTGTTAGAAGAGCTGGTCAGATCGAGGTTACACAGAGCAGACTAGCAGAGTATGACCTGTGATTCAATTAACGTTCATTCAAAGCTTTATAATCATGTCACGAACCCCGACTGAAAAAAATGGGTCTTTTAGTAAGATATTTTGCCATAGCTAATTTTCTTTTGGGAAAATGCTCTAATTTTGATTCCAAAGCTTCTGCAATACTATTTCTTGTGAATTCTTGATCTCCACCCGATCTAATCCTCGCTTTTAATTTATTTGTATTAACTTCCTCATTTCCTATGACAATAATGTACGGTATCCAAATTCGTTCAGCATCACGAACCTTTCTACCAACTCGTTCATTTCTATCATCAATATCCACTCTTATACCTGCACGATCAAGATCTTCAGCGAGCGACTCTGCATATTCCAGTTGATTGTCACCAATCGGGCATAATCTCACCTGAATTGGTGCCAACCAAAATGGAAAACTTGGTTTTACACCCTTTTTAATTTTCTTTGCAGCTTGTTCTAGAATTCCATATACAACTCTTTCAGATGCTCCTGATAATGATGCATGAAGTATATACGGACGCTTTGCTTCCCCATTATCATCGATATACTTAATATTGAATCTTTCAGCATTTTCCACATCAATTTGTACGGTAGATGTTGCTGCTGCCTTCCCCTGGGTGTCTATTACATTAAATTCAAATTTGCACACAAAATAAGCATAACGCTTATCAAATAATTCCAGCATTACTGGGCGATCAAGTGATCTAACCATATCAATCACCCATTTCTTATTTTCTTGATAGAAATCCGTCTGAAAACGAAATACTGCTTCAATCTCCAATTGAAAATCATCCATCATCTGTATGCATAAATCATATTGTTGGCGAAATTCATCCTTGGCCATTTCAAGATCCGCTGCCAAAGTATGCTGGTCTGGCATAGAAAAGGTTCGGAGACGCCGTAAGGCAGCCAACTCACCTCTTTGTTCCCTTCTAAATGAATAATGAGTCATCTCGAACATCTTCAATGGTAAATGTCTATAGGATATTGTTGCATCTGATCCAATTAAAAATTGACCAAAACACGCTGCAAATCTTAAGAAATAACGATCATTGCCAGACTGGATAACATATTGTCTGGCAGGAAATCGATTCATATAGGCCTCTAGTGAAGGATGATGGAAGTCGTACATAATTGGTGTTTCTAAGCAATGAGCCCCAAACTTCACATGAGTATTAGTCACATGATCTTCTATCAGACGCTTTACTAGCCAACCTGAAGGGTACCATCTTAAATTGCCTGAATCGCTGGCGGGTTCGTAATCTGCAAGTTCTAGTCTTTGCATCAACTCAACATGAGCTGGAGGTTTTTCAGATATACGACGTTTTTGAGTCTCATAATCAAAGAATTGTTTGAACGAGGATTTAGGTTTAAATTCGAAATTGTCTTTTTCTAAAATTGTACCATCAGTTTGTAAAACGTAGAAATCATGTTTTGCTTCTTCCTCAGCAGCAATTGCACTACTTACTACCTCATCATCTTTTTTTTCTTCACCAGGTGTAAATTCCCTGCTTAATTCGGATAAAGGGTGACCTTTTACTTTTATTGTAAATCCCTTGTACCAACCGAATGGGGCTCTTTTAATGACATCAAATTGTTTTAGTTCATTTAATTGTTCCTCGATCCTCTTCATAACCTTAAATGCAATATCAGGTCGGGATGGAGTCGATGTAAGATGAACCCACGGATAAACAACTATATTTTTTACCATTAACTTCTCTGCTACTTTAACGATTTCAGCAACAGATTGTAGTGCAGTTTCCTCAAAATTTATTTCATCAGATTTTTCGACAGACATCATCGCGACAAGAGCTTCAGGAATAGAAACGATTCCTTTTTCAATTTGCTCTGCAGTTTTGATAGCCTTTTGTTTGGGTTCGTACTCAAATTCGTCACTGTGTAAAAGTATAATTCTCAATTAAACCAATCCCTGAAGGTGACTAATATTTTCCTTTCAAATTTACTGGTTCTAAATATTTGCATATATTTGATAGCCCTTTAACAAAACATTTCTAGCTATTCATATTGGTTTGAAAAGGATATTTTTCAATAATGATATTGTAATTTAAATTAAAAATTATTTATTATCCATTTTGACTTACAAACCAGAACTCCAAACTTCAATGAGTTCATCACCGAGTTCTTC
>CAZRLL010000026.1:25764-26822 GCA_964600735.1 uncultured archaeon | reverse complement strand
CAATGATATCTGGCCAATATGTATTAGTTCATGTTCAATAATATGCCAGAGGATCCACTCGATTGTGTATTCTTTCTCCTCAGATTTTATCACTTTATCCAGATCACTATCTTCCATTATTTTCAATCGATCAAAAACCTGTGAGCGAACAGAATTTAACCTATCAAGAAAGAATTGCCGATCTTCCCCACTAATCTGTGGTATGTTTACTGAAGGTCTCAAGGCAAATGCATGTTTCCAAGTATCAAAATCCATTTTTTCACCTTCAATATCTTCAAATATCCATGACCATTCAATTGCAGCAATATGAATCAATAAAGTTCCTATGGATTCAATCCTTCGATCTTCTAAGGTCTTAAAGAATGAAGCATCATCAATTGTATCCAGTAATTTCAGCAACTTTTTTCTTGTTATATCCATTAATGAATAGAAAATTGAAACACGCGATGATAGATCTTTTCTTTTGCTAATTTGTCTAACCATATCAAAATTGATAATTAACAGTTTAACAAAATTACTGTATTTTCAAAAAAATATTTACATAAATTATGTAATAATAATTTTTGGTGGTAAAAACAAAAAAAATGATTGTCGATATTATTGATCCTCATTAATTATCAATAATGAATAATATTATTAGGTAAATATAAAATTAGTACAAAAAACGGTTTGTAATAAACAAAAATATTCGATGATAAAATATGTAATATAGCTAAATGATAAAATAATTAATTTAATAATATATAATTTAAATAAATACCAATAAATATAGGAAATTTATGAGATATCAAAAAAGGAATCAATACTAGCAACTGCAAAAAATTTCCCAAATTTCATTAATCGCGATATTATCGTTAAATTGCTTATCCTGGGTATTACTTTTGGTCTCCTATCGACATAGTGTATATTTTAACTTATGTTAAGTAAATAGAGTATTTAAATAAAATATAGTATTTTTAATGTTATGAAAATAATTTATTAGTATACAGGTATAGTATAGACTATATGGAAATATATTGAAATATTCAATAATTGACAGAAAAACAATAAATATATTT
>CAZRLL010000026.1:0-25664 GCA_964600735.1 uncultured archaeon | reverse complement strand
AATATTAATATATAGTCGATATTGGAACTAAATAGTTAATATCTAATAGATATGTATAACTGGGTTAAATCCATCTGATAAATAAAATTATCATTAAGAAGCTATAATAAGATTATAAAATAGTTAGTACCACGAGAGTGACAAATATTAACAATTTACAATAAAAATCAACGAAAAAATCAATAATTAATATAAATTGTGTTAATGGATTAAGAATATAATAGTGTAAATGTTTGACATGCATAAACACTGATACATGTTAAACTACACCAATAAGTTAGCTATAATATTAATTATATAAACAATTACATAACTATAATTTTCTCACTAATAGTAGTTCATACTCTTTGAATTGTCATTCTGGATCAATAAACGAGAAATGATTTGAATAATTAGTTATAGGTAAAAATATATAAACATTTCCTTGATTAAAAATTGGATCTGAATATTAATTAAAACAGGTACTTGTAGGTTCTCCAATCAGAATAACAAAAAATAAATGAAAACAAAGGTATTCATGTCAAATTATTAATTGTTATCAAACCAGATAATTGTTTCTAAACTTTTTATCCTGTATAGTAAATTATCATATTTGAAAGTAAAGTGAAGTGAATGTATTGATTTTGATATCACTTACAATTAATAATCAATTCTCAAAAACGAATTTTAATACTGACTAGTTTTGTTCGAACCTAAAGAGGTGAATTGATGGATCGTGAATTATGGAACCAAAAGGCAAGAGATTGGCACATTCAAGTAGGTAACCAGGGTGATATGAATCGACAATTGAACTCGGACCCTTATATCTGGAAATATTTGGGGGATGTTAAGGGTAAGAAGGTACTTGATGCAGGGTGTGGTACAGGTTATCTCTCTAGGATGTTATCAATAAAAGAGGCTCAAGTCATTGCAATCGATTACGCAGAGACGATGATAGAAATTGCTAATTCAATTGACCAGACCAACTCGGTAGATTATCAGATAGATTCCTGTTCTGAATTAAAAACAATCAAGAATGACTCTATTGATAAAATTGTGAGTAATTACGTGTTGATGGACTTACCTGATCTACCAGGTGCTGCACAGTCATTTTACAGAGTTTTGGTTCCAGGTGGAACAGCTGTAATTACAATAACCCATCCCTGTTTTCCCCTGTCTGATTATACGAAAATAAGGTCTGATGGTTCAGTGCAGTACAAGTGGTATTTTTCATATTTTGACGAAAAAACCATGGAGGATCCTCCTTGGAAGCATTTCACCAGCAGATTTATCTGGTATCATCGTCCCTTAGCTAAATATTTCAGGGAGTTCAAGCGAGCTGGCTTTATAATTTCGGATTTTGATGAACCTATGGTGCAAGATCCCCCTCCCCTGCCAGTTAAAAACCTAGATGACCATCGCATGAGACCAAATTCGGTGATATTTTTATTAGAAAAACCACTGTAACTCTCTAAAGATCATTGTGATGGGGTAATAGTTTAGCAAGTTCAATCAATTGCAGCTAAATCCGACGAAATGCCCAATTAATCGACAATTAACAAATGTTACCACGGATAGAGGAACACTTTATATATTGCCAAGTATAAGGTAATATTATGGTTTCACTAAACATTCTCAAACAAAAAAACGGCATATACCTGCCTGAAACACGAACCACAATTTGTAGTAATTGTACTGCTCGAATTCAAAAAAATTACAGCTTCTGTCCCGAGTGTGGACAGTTAAGAGGACCTAGAAAGAAATTGCCCGACATAGATCGTTCATTAATTGACTATATGCCATAAGTTGATGATAATAGATTCATTAACGGTCGAATCCACTTGAAATTGTCTTCACTTGTCCTATTAGCCTGATCTTTCATATTTTCGTAACATATGTTTTATAACATCTTAATAACACCTGTAAAACAATAAAATTCTTCATTCAAAAGCGGATTGAAGGCAAAAGGTTAATGCCAATCAATAATGATCGAAAATATGGAAATCGAGTTATCAAAGACTAAGTTAAATAGGTGAGATTAACCTTTCAGATCACTCGATTTCGCTTACCGGTGCGAATCTGGTGCAATTTAACTGTAGTAAGAGTACTGACTGCTGCAGAATACTCAGAATTCCTGTTACAGACTTTGATATCAAGAGAATCGAGGATCATGGTTATGAGCTCGATCAAATCATAGAAGTTGCTTCACCGATCTTATGGCTTCCCAAGACAGAATTTGGGAGTCTGGAGCGGAATTACTGGATTAAGAGAAAGCCTTTTGATAATTCCTGTACCTTCCTGGAGGAGAAGAAGTGCCTAATTCACCAGATTAAACCCTATGGATGCAGAATTTTTCCTTTTTCCTTGGAAATGATGGATGAGGATCGTATTAAAGTGAAGATACACCCCTCTAATCTCTGCAAATCTGTAATTTATGTAATAACACCCCAGGCAGATAACTCAAGGATACTTGTAAAGTTGATTGGTTTCATTGAGGAGGAATTTGAAATTAGGGAGAAGTATTTTCAGGAGTTTTCCGATCAGATATAGTGCTGAGTGCGTATATTTTGGCTACTGGGGAGTAAATATTTTTAAATTGAAATGCTATTGAAATACAATTAGGTTGCAATTTTGGGCATTTTTGAGCAGAATAATCATATTTAGGCTTCAAACGTAACTCTTGCCCTCTAATCAAATTAATTCGACCGTGCTCATTGCCAGTACTATTTCGATCAAATTACGTATATGCGAAACGATTGTGATTGTTTTTATCATATAGTGTATACATTGAATACAATAATGTATATAATACTAAATAATTTGACTAATTAAAATATTATAATAATGCACATAATGTGTATATACAAATGGATAAAATGATGTAATAAACCCTATACGCGCTGGTAACAATGTGTGCAATCAAAACTGTGAGAAAATTTTCCAGCTATTATAGAACTTGATTCATCAAGCAAAATTTTGCGATGTATGCTAAATTATTTTTTATTGAATAAGGATTATGAGTAAACAATTTTTTTCAAAAAAAACTGATGCATTTTATTCATCGAAAATTATTGCATATCCCTCACCAAAATGGTAATTTTCTTCGAATAATTTTGGTGGATAATTATGCCTATAGTCATCGACAAAGATATACCAATCACAGTCATTCACTTGCCTCATTATTCATTCAATCTGATAAGGTCAATGATCTCATGCAAACCCGGATGGTCAAGGCAATTATAGCTGTCATCGTAATGGATTGTTTTTTTTTATAGAAAATGCTAACTGGGATGCAAGTATGTTGAAAAATTTAGGATTGTCTTGATCCTCGAATTTTTTAATTATTAAATTATCACAAAATTGGAGAGATAAATGTCTGGTTCCAAAACCTCCTTACAGGAAAGAGAAAAAGCCATATGCAAATGTTTCAATTCAAACAGTATTAGTACTATGAGGCGACATGACGGAAGAGATATCTCAATTACGGAGAGGAGGCATGTTAATCAGATCAACTCAATGGGGGCAAAATCGGCTCTAGATGTGGGGTCGGGATCTGGAAGTATATTACTTGAATTATTGAAAAGTGGGATCGATAAGGTAATTGGGGTTGATCTGTCTCCTAAAATAAATGAGCTGGCAAGAATTAGAATCCAGAAACAAGGATTTTCTCCAGAAATCTTCATAATCCACGATGGCAGTTTTCTCGATCTTGTACCAATTGATGTGGATGCGATTTCCCTGCACCGGGTACTCTGTTGTCATCCGGATAGATTGGCAATGCTTGAGCAGTCAATTGCTCATAATCCGAAAATTTTGACTATCACCATTCCCCGTACTTGGTTAATCTTTCGATTTTTAGTGGCATCGCACAGCTTGATCGCCAGAATTACAAATGGTTTTCGTACCTTCATACACTCCAAAAAAAGCATAGATCAACAATTGATAAATGCAGGATACAAAATTACCAGTAGAAACAGGGGCTGGATTTGGATTACCACTTCCTATATCAAGGAAAACTAAAATCCCTTGATTTCAGGCAATATAAAATGCACTTGACATGCGAGAAAAAACCTGCAATTCGTGTATTTCGTATAACCGATTAGGATCAAAATTTTAATGGTATCAATTCAATCACAATAATAATTGACTTCACTCAGTGATTTTGAAGCGGCCAGAAGAAGAATTTCAGATTATGTTGATCCCTCTCCTATCAAAAAATCAGATTGGCTATCTGCAGAACTAAACGCTGAAGTTTACTTGAAATTGGAATGCCTGCAACCGGGTCGTTCCTTCAAAATCAGGGGTGCCACCAATGCACTTCTATCCCGGGAAAAACTACCAGAAAAAGTAATTACTGCTAGTGGAGGAAACCATGGGTTGGGTGTTGCCCTTGCCTGTAATCGGCTTGGTGTACCATGTCTGGTGGTTTTACCTACATCAACCTCAAATTACCGGGTGCAGTTACTAGAGGATCTTGGTGCAGATGTAATGTTGTTTGGTGATGCTTGGGATGAATCGAACAAATATGCCTTGCAACTGGCAGAAGAACCAGAAATCCTGTATATCCATCCTTTTGCCGATCGGGAGGTAATACTGGGACAGGGAACAATTGCATTGGAATTGATCGACCAACTGTCTGAATTTGATATTTTGATGGCATCTGTTGGTGGAGGGGGATTACTGGGTGGGATTTCCCTGGCACTCGAATCAAGTAATGCCTCGGTAAAGATATATTCTGTGGAGACTGAGGGAGCTGAAAGCCTTGCAAAGTCCTTAGAAAAACAAAAATTGGTGGAACTTCCGGCTATTACTTCAATAGCAAAAACACTAGGAGCCAAAAAAACTACACCCTTTATTTTTAAGACCATGCAGCGTCTGGTTGACCGATATTTTGTGGTTACAGATACCCAAGCAGTTGATGCCTTGCTTTTATTTCTGGATAAAGAGAAACTTCTGGTAGAGCCAGCCACCTCTTGTATTATTGCAGCTGCACTTCAAAATAAAGAGTTATTTTCCGGAAAAAAAGTCGTTTTTATTATCTGCGGGAGCAATGTGTCTTTAGCTGAAGTTGAGATCTGGAAGCAACAATTTTTACAATGACAAAAATAATATAATATGCAATAGCACTGGAAATGATGAATACTCAGGAGTTTCATGACTTATTACTCAATTTGTTGCATTCCATAAAATCTGGTGATTGGGATACTTATGTATCTTTAACCAGCAGTGATCTGAGCTGTTTCGAACCAGAAACCAAGGGATATTCAGTTAAAGGATTGCAATTTCACAAATTCTTTTTTGATAATAAAAAAGACAAAATACCATTTAATATCGAGATAGTTAACCCTAGTTATCAAATATTTGAAAACATTGCCTACGCTGCTTATAGCTTACTGACAACAAAAATAGAAGAAGGCAGGTCAATAGTGAGTAGTGCTAATGAGACCCGAATATTTAGTAAATTCGATGGAAAGTGGAAAATGGTCCACTTTCATCGATCGTGAATATGCTGTTCATCTCTTTTCTTTGTCTGGATCCTAATTAGTGTCCATATTAAAATAACCGGGATAGTGCAAATAAACAGATAGCCTGGTAAATCTACTCCTTGGGTATCCTCCGCTTTTTTTCCTATTCCAGCAACCTCACCCGTTTCATAATGAGTTTGAGTGGATTGTTGCATATCAGCCGGGGCATAATTATCTATTGCACCATAGTCTATCTTCTCGTCTGTTGGTTCTTCAGTATCTTGTGAATCTTTATCAACCACAATAATTAATCCGGTATATTCCGGAACAACAAATCCGTAATTAAGGGCCAGTGTAACAATTTTTTGACGCAATTCAGGTGTCACACCATCGACAAAGGCAATCTTGAGCAGCTGGTTTATGGTATTATGCGCCCAGATACGTTCGATATGAGGAGAGGAAGAGTCCGCCGAGTTTACCAGATTGCTATAGGTTTGATTAGCAGTTGAGAAAAATATGTTGGTGGATATGGTCAACTGGTTTTCAAATCTCCCGGTTTGTAGGATCTCTGAACCATTGAATAAGGCACCAGACAGTGAATTTGGACTGGGTAAAACTGATCCCAGAATGGCATTGGTATAATCAATGGAGAAACCAAGGGCAATAGGGGTAGCAAATTGATCATAAAAAATACCCAGTTTTTCCACCGAGTTTTCTCCCGGTTCAATTACAGTGAACAAACCACTGCTATCGAAAGCAATTGAAGCCATTAATCCCTCATCAGTAGCTGATCCAAAGGCAACCGAAAAAATAATAGCTTCATCTACATTATTCTGCCTGACATTATCCCGGATTGTATCCGTATCGGTTTCTCCCACGGTTGGGGCACCATCAGATAAAACGACTACTGCTTTCACTGTTCGGTCACCCACAAAACTCACTGTTGCAATGACTACTGCTCCATTGAAATTAGTACTACCTGATGCTACCAGTCCATTCACCTCGAAAATTGCCTCCTCTATATTTTCTAAATTTGCCACTTTGGGTTCCCCCCACATTTGATTAACTTTTGACTCAAAACTGATAACATTGAAAAGGTCATCACTGTCCAAACTTTCTATCATGTTAGAAAATGCTTCTTTTGCCTGATCTAATCGTCCGCCTCCCATGGACCCGGAAACATCAATCACAAAGATAAATTCCCTTGGTTCCCTTCTGCTAATATTATTAATCTCTGGAGCAAGAAGATATAAAAAGAAATTATCAGTGCCATTGGAATAAGTCAATAATTCTCCCCCGAAATTTAGAACGTCAAGTGAGTAAGACAAACCAAGATCAGAATTTAACGAGAAATTATCCCGGGTAAATATGATTTGTTTGCCTGTGGCAATACTAAATGCAGATACTCCGGTAAATCCAGGAGTTCGGATTTTCTGCACATTTGCCAAGGATGAGGTGATACTCAAGCTGATCGATAAATCCAGGTTAATAGAATTACCGTTGAATTTATACAAATCCAAATCGTAAAAACCCATTTTTCTAGTTAAATATCCCTCAAAGAATACTTTAAGTTTCATGATTACTCCTGCTTTTACATTGATCTCGAAATCATAAAAATCGCGATTTGCAGTGACCAACACTGCACTTTTATTCACAGAAACAGATTCATTGAATTCGTGTTTTGCCTTATCAATAGGACTTACACGACCCCAAAACGTCAAATTACCCATCTCTACGGATACATTGCTTAGAAAAAGTCCATTTGGCTTTCTGATCCGATATATAGTTAATCTATCAGCATCCGAGTTTTGGTTGTCAAATACCAAGGTATAGCTAATATTGGCATAATTATCAGCAATAATTCCTTCAATCGCTAGGGAAGAGGGCAGTAACTCACTCTGTGCTGAACCAGTATTAGTATAACTCGGTATTAGTAATAATATTACAAGAAATACATAGTATCTAGATCTCATAAATCTCACATAAACTATGTAATCTGCACTCTAATACCTGTTTGTATCCTTTTGGCACAAACAGTTTTTAAAATAAATTGGGACTATGTTGTTTAAGTTTCAACCTGATTCTAACAATTCTGTGATTTTTCTATTTCCATCTAAGTTCACTAGCATAATTCAATAAATATAATCGAAAATCAAAGTTCATCAGATGACAAATTATCAAGTACCTATACCAGTAAATGAACCAATTCTGGAATATAAACCAGATTCAGTAGAACTAAGAGAATTAAGAGAAGAACTCGATAGGATGTCCTCCATGACTATACATGTGCCATTAGTTATTGGGGGAAGAAAAATCAGGACAGATGAAATTGGAACTATGGTTGTTCCCCATCAACACCAGCACATTCTGGGACATTATAGCCTATCAAACAAGGAACATCTTACAATGGCTATTGAGTCGGCGAGTAAGTCTAAAGAGACTTGGGAAAATATTGAATGGTATGATCGAGCAGCAGTCTTTTTAAAAGCCGCAGATTTGTTATCTGGGCCGTTTAGGTCCAAATTAAATGCGTCAACCATGCTCGGTCAGTCAAAAAATATAATTCAATCGGAGATTGATGCGGCCTGCGAACTCATAGATTTTTTCAGGTTTAATGCGTATTATATGCAGCAGATCTATGGGGATCAACCCATGCATAATCCCAGGGGACAATGGAATCGAGTTGACTATAGACCACTTGAGGGATTTGTATTTGCTGTTACTCCATTCAATTTCACTTCCATTGCCGGGAATCTCCCCTCCTCACCAGCACTAATGGGAAATACAGTACTGTGGAAACCTGCGTCATCTGCAGTTTTTTCTGCCCATTACTTAATGGAATTGTTTGAAGCTTCAGGATTACCTCCAGGAGTGATTAATTTCGTTCCAGGAAAAGGATCAGACGTGGGGAAATATGTTTTGCCACATCCCGATCTTGCAGGAATACATTTCACGGGATCCACTGAAGTGTTCCGTCATATGTGGAAAACAGTTGGTGAAAACATAGCCAGCTATAGATCATATCCCCGGATAGTGGGTGAAACTGGTGGTAAGGACTTTATTTTCATGCATAGCTCTGCAAATATACAGGAAACAGTTATCGCAATGATACGCGGTTCATTTGAGTATGCTGGACAAAAATGCTCCGCATCTTCTCGTGCCTATATCCCCCTCTCAAGGTGGGAAGAGATAAAAGAGGTGTTGATAAGAGAATTACGGACCATTCAGATGGGTGATCCCACAAAAATTACGGTTACAGTAAATGCAGTCATCGACAAGCCCTCCTTCCAATCCATAAGTAACTACATCACCTATGCCAAAGAATCGCCAGATGCAGAGATAATATGTGGGGGTAATTCAGATGATTCAGTGGGCTATTTTATCGAACCTACCGTAATAGTTGCTAAAACCCCAGACTTCAGGACGATGTGCGAAGAGATATTTGGCCCGGTTCTTACCATCTATATCTATGAAGACGATCAATTCGAGGAAACATTGGATCTTTGTGACAAGACCTCTCCTTATGCACTAACCGGGGCAATTTTCGCCAAAGATCGAAACGCAATAATTACAGCCTCCAAAAAATTACGCTATGCTGCCGGTAATTTCTATATCAATGATAAACCAACTGGGGCAGTAGTGGGTCAACAACCATTCGGTGGAGCAAGAGCAAGTGGGACCAATGACAAGGCCGGTAGTTATCTTAACTTAATACGTTGGACCAGTCCACAAGCAATCAAGGAAACATTTGATCCTCCAACAAGATCTCATTATCCTTATATGAGATTAAACGAATAAACAGATTTTAAAACAACACTTTACCAATTAACATTCACATATTTACGATTTTTTCTAAACAAATTGGAATTGTAATTTCCTTACAATTATTTTAAAGTGAGTTGAGAATAAATGTGAATATTTAAATCCGCTTCATTCCCAGCGGACATGAGTATTATGGAAACGGAGGACGCAATTGAAAAATTGGCTAAATACCGTGAGAGTACCAAAAAAAAGATTGATTTAGTTGAGAAAAAAGTCCGAGAACCAAATCCAACTACTGAAAAAATCAGACATTTTGCTATCAAAATCACCTGGTTTAATTCCTTTTACTATGCCACATTGACTGTATTGCTGGTTTTCGGTGGATTTCTCGGTGGGGAAATTGGATTTCTTAGCTTACCTCTTGCCATAATTACTGGATTGTTTACCCGGCAGACTTTGAAGGAAATTATCAGATTAGAAGCAACAGATGGCAGAAAAACTTTTTTTGATGATGCATTTATCATGACGATCGCCCCAATTATGTTTATACTACTATACCCGTTTGTAAATCTGGAAGCAATAACATTTATTATCATTCAGGTTGGTTTCTTGGTGTTTTGGTCCTTACAGATATATTTCTTATTCTTCACTAAACCGGATATACGATATAGAAAAGAGAGTCTAATTGCAGGTTATGAAGACATAGAACTACTAAACAGTCCTCGCAAAATATTACTAGGAATCGCAGGAATTACGGGCCTTCTGTTATCAATCCCATCATTTCTTTAATCGATTGAAAATTAATCGTAGGGGTTTTCTTGCCCCGCTAATCTTAGTTTATCAATATCATTGCGTTCCATAACACGGCATTCTTCCAATCTAGCGACCGCACGTCGGAGATGAGGTATAACAATTGATCCACCTACAATAAGAGCAATATCAAACGTTTCCCAGAATTCTTTATCAGTAGCACCTTTGAGTATGCCTTGGATTATATGATAGGATATACAATCATCACATCTTAAAACCATCGAGGCTACCATTCCCATGAGTTCTTTAGTTTTTATCGATAATTCGCCTTCTTTGTAAGTTCTGTCATCTAAGGTGAAAAATCGTCTAGTTATTAAGGTTCCAGATCTGGCAATTTTTTCATTCATTTTTAGTCTGAATTCTTGGAACTCCTCAAGTGAATTTCCTTTTTCCATGCGAATACTAGATTTTTTTGCCGTTAAATCATTGATGAAAGTGTAGGCTACTTCAGCGAATTTCTTTTAATTTTTCTTATCAGGTACGATAAATTTTTGGGCCAATCAATAGTGTTTGTAATAATATCTTCCCAAGTAAGGCTAGTACTGGTCCCATGTGGTAAAAACCAAATTGGTTTCACTTTTAATTCGCTGTCTTTGATGCTATAAATGAAAAGGGGGTATTATGATAGGATGAGCAAATCACAACCACTTATGTATAAGCCAACAATCACAGGACACCACGAGGAAGGCGATGTTCCGGACTATTACCTTGTGGGGGAAAGTAAAGAACGCCTAGCAGTTGAAGAAGTTAGGTTTGCCGACGAGTTGATCATCTACTTGAAAAGAGATCTGGTTAATGAATTGTTGAGTAATAAATTTTCAGAGAATAGAATAAATGCTGCAAAAAATCTGGAAAACTGGGCTCTCGGAGATTATGAATTCCAGGCACTGAAAAGATCATTCGAAACGGATGATGATCCAAAAGTTAGAAATGTCTCAAAATTGATATTCAACCGGTTAAAAACCCAATCTAAAAAATGAATCCAGCAATCACTGATAAAAATGACAATCATTCCGTTTGGAACCCATACCTATTTTGACATTCATTATCCACTGTAAATGCGGTTTGCGTTACTCAGTAATCCTGTATTAATTTGGGGATTAATCACCTCGGGTTGATACTGGAGATGACCTTGTTGTGTCAAAAACCGCATTCAAGATTAATCATTTTTCATAAATGTTTAAATTCAAAAACATTCATCCATCGCCTACCAAACATTCTTAATAATTTCAATGGTTCACCTGATTCGAGTTATGTGCGCCTTTGTGCTGATGAAAATCTTGGAGTCGTCTGCAAATAGATATGATAAAGGCATAAAAATCCTGTCAATGGGTCGAATTGATTCAGTATATGATCGACTTATTTCCCAGGTAACTCACGGAGATCGAGTCTTGGATATCGGATGCGGGACAGGAGCTTTAACAATTCGAGCAGCACAAAGAGGTGCGCATGTCATGGGCATTGATAAAAATCCCCAAATGCTGGAAATTGCTAAAATCAGGATTGATGTTGCCCAGTTAAACCATAATATAGAACTACTCGAAATGAGTACTGCTGAACTTGACACCCAACCACCAAATCATTTTGATGTGGTTATGAGTGGGTTGTGTTTTTCTGAGTTATCTGAAGATGAATTAAAATATACACTGAAGGAAATCCACAGAATAATGAAAATTGATGGACTTGTTTTAATTGCCGATGAGATAAGACCAGAAAATATTTTAAAACGTATCATCCATTACTTGATAAAAATCCCCTTGGCAATCATCACCTACCTATTTACACAAACCACTACCGGATCTGTAACCAAATTAACTGAAAAAATGGAAACCATGTACTTTAAAATCGAATCAGTTAGATTTAATCGTCTGGGCAATTTTATTGAACTTGTTGCTAGTAAACCAATTGGTGAAGGAAAATGAGTATAAAATACAGCTGGCTATTTTTTATTGCCACCTTAACTCGTTTTTTCCCTCTTCCAGGCACAACAGGCTTGCAGAAGATCGGGAGTCCAAGCAGGGATTCCCCGGTGCTTCTAACTGTAAACTATCGGTTAACAATCCAACAGGTTAGACGTGCCCTTGTAGGAATGGATGCCTACCTGTTGGTTGCCAATAGTAAAGGTATTAATGTGTGGTGTGCGGCAGCAGGGGGTCATCTTAGTAATCATGAAGTTATTTCTGTCCTAAAGACCAGTGGTATTGATAATCTGGTTGATCATCGCAAACTGATTTTACCACAACTGGCTGCGACAGGGATCGAACCGAGGGTGATAAGCAAGAAAACCGGCTGGAAATGCCTCTGGGGTCCGGTTTATGCCAAGGATATTCCTGATTTTATTAGTAACAATTATCAAAAAACAAAACAAATGTCTCTAGTAAATTTCAATCGGTCCCAGAGATTAGAGATGGCAGTAGCACTTGGTACTCCATTATCAATAATTTTATCCCTGGTACTCCTTTTCTCCTGGAAAAAGGCATTGTTCCCCCTGAATGTCATTCTCTGGACACTCTGTTTTATCCTGTTCTATGCTTTTCCTAAATACGAGAAAAGATTGAAATCGCGTTGGAATATCAAAATTGGAAATTCTTACCTGATCAAAAATATTCATTTCCAGCTATTACAACTTGGAATGGTATCCATTGCCATTGTTTCTTATAATTTTATTAGTAATGAATATAGCAACAGCAACATTCTTACTCTGATTATTATTTCTGGGTTAATCATCTATCTACTAAATATTGATCTGTATGGTATGACTCCCACCTACAAGGGAAGTTTTCATGATGAGACCTTCGAAGTCATGATAGATTATGAAAAATGCCGAGGAGTAGCAGATTGTAAAGAAGTTTGTCCCAGCAATTGTTTTAAGGTGGATCATGTGAATAAAATTACCAGCAGACCCCGGGCATATAATTGTGTGGAATGTGGTGCCTGTATTGTTCAGTGCCCTTTTGATGCCCTTTACTTTAAATCCTCTGAAGGCCCCATTATTCTACCAGAGATAATAAGAACTCACAAACTAAATATGATGGGTAATCGTAAAGTAAAATAATAACTACTGAATAAACACTTTACTGAGAATTGAGAACCCAATTTTTATCGCGTAATAAAAAAACAAATCGATTTCTATAGCTGTGGAATCCAACTGGATGATTTTAATATTACATCACCCAAATTACTTATAGTAGTGCATATCACAGAGTTTGAATTCATTTCCGCGAAACTCAATGTACTTAACTTGACCTTTAAATGGTAACAAGAAATATTTAGTATTGTCTAGAAGAGAAGTTTCAAGGACCACCTTTGGTGTGAGGACTTCCGCTTTAGCAAATATCCCATGGGGTATTTTGCAAAATAAGCCGATCACATATCAACTACCCACACTATTATCTGGAAATGCAAATTTTCAGAGGTAGAGCAGAAACGTAAATAAGCTTTAAGCAAAGCAGAAAAGTGAAAAGAAACAATCCAAGCATGGTCAACAGAATCAAATTTACTCTTGAGTAAATATTGGCCCACGTTTTTAAAACGCATTCTGGTTGATGCTGCCAGAGCAGGTTGTTATCTGTCTTGGACTAAGTCATGCAAGTTGAATGTCTCTTCGGAGGCATAGCGCAAAGCTCAGGAACACGTTGCTAACCTGCCCTACAGACGGGGATAACCATGGGAAACTATGGATAATACCCGATAGGCAAGGATTCCTGGAATTGGACCATTGTTTAAAAGGCTTCGGCCGCTGTAGGATGGGGCTGCGTTCCATCAGTTAGTAAGTGGTGTAACGGACCACTTAGGCGATAACGGATACCGGCACTTAAGGGTGTGGCCGGGAGATGGGCACTGAGATAAAGGCCCAGCCCCCACGGGGTCCAGCAGACGCGAATATTACACAATGTACGAATGTGCGATGTGGCGAGACAGAGTGCTATTTTCACGGGTAGCTGTTATTCACTGTAAACATGTGAGTGAGGAAGGAGAGGGCAAGGATGGTGCCAGCAGCCGCGGTAAAACCATCTCTCCGAATGAACTGCCATACTAGGCCTAAAGCGTACGCAGACGGAAAGGGTAGTCCTTGGTGAAATCTATACGCTCAACGTATGGACTTGCTGAGGAAACCACCTTTCTTGGGACTGGAAGAGGTAAGCGGTACTGACAGGGGAGCGGTGAAATGCATAGATCCTGTCGGGACCACCTGTGGCGAAGGCGGCTTACTGGTACAGATCCGACGTTCAGGTACGAAAGCTAGGGGAGCAAAACGGATTAGATACCCGTGTAGTCCTAGCCGTAAACGATGCCTCCTAAGTGTCGGGGCACCTCGAGTTCCCCGGTGCTGACGTGAAGACTTTAAGGGGGCCGCCTGGGGATTACGGTCGCAAGACTGAAACTTAAAGCAATTGACGGGGCTCTACCGGAACGCGTGAGACTTGCGGTTTAATTGGACTCAACGCCAGAAATCTTACCTGTGCCGTTTATAACTATGATTCTCAGCTTGATGAGCTTAGATGAATTATGAACAGGTGGTGCATGGCCCATTTTAGCTCGTGCCGTGAGGTGTACGCTTAAGTGCGTAAACGTAGCGAGACCCGCACCTCTACTTGCCAGCGATGCCCCCGGGCAGATCGGGAACGTTAGAGGGATCGCCGTTGTTGAAGCGGATGAAAGAGCGGTCCAGATGAGGTCTGTATGCCCCGTACGTACAGGGCCACACGCGAGTCGCAATGGCCGGGACAATGAGATGCTACGTCGAAAGACGACGCCAACCTCTAAACCCGGTCTCAGTTGGAATTGAGGGCTGTAAATATGATGAGTAGAGCCGATTTTAACTCATTATAGCAGAAGCGCTCTCATGAACGTGGAATGCGTAGTAAGGATGTTTCATTATGACGTCCTGAATACTCCCCTGGAGCTTGCACACACCGCCCGTCGCTTGATTCGAGGAGGGTGTTGGTGAGGTTATGGTCAAAACGGCCATAAACGAGCCAGCTCTTTCTGAGACGCAAGAAGTCGTAACAAGGTGCCCGTGTGAAACATTGGAAAACAAAAAACGATGTTTCAGGGTAAAGCGGAAGCTGCGGGCGGATCACCTCCTAAGTTTGGCCCCCTTTTCGGAGGGGGCTACAATTTATTTTTTGATCCGTCCAAAAGTGGAAAACTTGTTGCTATTTGTCAAGGACATGTCGTGTAAAGCAAAAGGAATGTAAATACTCATGCGGTATAATTTGCACCAGAATTTAATAGTGTGGAGTAGAAAGAAGCAATTGTTTTTGGTAAATGATTGTTTCTTTTTTTTATTTTTGACTTTTTCAATTCGTATTTTTGAAAACTTGTGCATTCTAGTGTTAGGAAAATGAGATGGATTTACAATTTTTAGCTATTTGAGATACTAAACCATGGAATTGCTTGATTTAACTTTTGCTAGATCTCGTAATACTTTTGGTTGGTCCATATCCGCAGAAATTTTTTTCAAAAATGGCTTATCATTGATATAATAAACCATTGCTTTTCGGTATTTGAGATCGTCATTTGATGTGACATATTTCTTAAGAAAATACTGTACATCCTTATCATAAACCAAATCTCTGTCAACAAGTCTGAATGGATCAGATCCTAGAGAAATATGTCGATTAATCTCACTCTCCAGAGACCATACAGCATGCCCAATAGCTTTAGTTAGTATTATATTGAAATATCTAGGCACATTTCGATCAAATACTTTTCTAAATATATCTATATTTATTTTATAATCCATTTTTCTAAGTAAATGACGAATCCGATCCGAATCTTCCTTTCTAATAAAAACAGTTACCAGATCCCGTAGTACATTATTATCTATGATATTGTTATATGCAATAGCATTGATCTGGTCGAATTCACTTTTGAGACTGGGATAAATTGGAGGCTCTCTAAGTACCAATGATTTTAAATATTGCTGATCGGTTATGGCCGATACGATTAAAATCTTTAAATGATGATCCTGTACCTTTTTCAATGCATTTTTCAAATATTTCTCATCGTTAATCCTTACTATAACTCTGGCTAATTCTTGTAGTTCTTCTGTTTGCCCCGTATCTTCAGAAATTTTTTTCAGAAGTGATTTATCTTTTATATAATAAATCATTGCTTTTCGGAACTTGATATGTTCATTTGAAGTTACAAATTTTTTAATAAAATACTGTACATCTTTATCATAAAGCAACTCTGTATCAACAAGTCTGAACGGATCAGATCCTTGAGATATATGTTTATTAAACGCATACTCTATAGACCATACATCATTACCAAGAATTTTGGTAAGTATTATAATTTTATAAATAGACTCATTTCGATCAAATACGTCTTCGAATATATCTACATTCTTTTTGAAATCCATTTTTTTAATAATAAATTTAATCATATCAGTATCTGATGCCTTAATAAAAATACATAACAGTTCACGAAATACATCATTATCTGTGAGGTTCTCATAGGCAATAGCATTTATCTCATCGAATTTACTTTTAAGATGGGAATCACTAGGAGGTTCTCTAAGTACCAATGATTTTAAAAATTGCTGATCGAGTGATGCGGACACAATTGAAAGCCTTATCTGATGATCCCTTTCATTCTCAAATGCACTTTTCAGAAATTCCTGATTGGTTATTGCAGATACAATTAACAGCTTTATCTGCTGATCCTGTTCCTTCTCAAATGCACTTTTCAGAAATTCCTGATCGTAAATTCTTACTAAAATTCTTGATATAAATCTTGCCAAATTTTGCAATTCTTCTGGTTGATTGATGTCCTCAGAAAGCTCTTTCAGAAACGACTTATCTTCTATATAGTATGTTATTACTTTCCTCTTAGCGAGATCACTATCTGAAGTTACGTATTTTTTAAGAAAATACTGTGCATCCTTATCTTCAACCAACTCTTTGTTAACAAGTCTGAATAGATCAGATCCTTGGGAAATATCATACTCTAGAGACGAGAAAGTTTTAACACCCAATACCTGCAAAATAATATGATCTCTTGTAAATTTTAAAGTGGTTTGATCACCCACCCTCAATTTTAAGGTAGTTTGATCAAATACCTGTTTAAATATATCTTTATTTTTGCTGTATTCCATTCTCCTAATTAGCCGATACATCCTACTCTCCCAATCAGTAATCATAGTATACACTATCTTTCCTTTATTTACTGAGATATATTGACTAATCCAGAATAGTATCTCACGTAACACCTCATTATCCTTGATATTCTTATATGCAAGAGAATCAATTTGATTAATTTTATAACCATAATCCCCATCATCCTCTGATGCCATAATCCTCATCATCCTCCTCTTGGGTAGATCTATAAGCACTAGTGATTTTAAAAATTCCTGATCAGTTATAGAGGATAGAATTGAAATCTTTACCTGGTGATCCCGTTCTTTTACGAAATCCATTTTTAATAGCTCTTGATCAGTAATTCTTCTATAGGCTGCAGCTCGCACATATTTTTTCTTTTTCTTTTTTATAGAATCCAGCAATAATGACTCAGGTGCATCGGGATAGAACTCATAGGCGATCTGCCTGTTCCTCGAACGCGTGCATACAGCATGATGCTTATGATGTTTCAATTTAACTTTAAACACTCCCAATATTTCACCATTATGTTTGACTTCCAAATTGCAGATGCCTAAAAGATCTTTCAGCAAATCCTCCGCATCCCAAAAATATCCCACATTTTCGGAATTGAGCCCATCCTCCTCACCATAGTCAACATTATATTTCCAGGTAAAAGGATAATGGGCCGGTCTGTCTAGGTTTACAGATCTTTCCCAATCCCATTTAAAATAATGATAAAATTTGGTTTCAAAAAATTTCTCATTTAATAATTCCACTTCCCATGATAAAGGATAAGACATAATTATTCCCAATTGCTAATTATCATTATCTTATAAATACAGATTGGTAATTTGACAGACTATCATTCAGCTTCTATTCTTACTGTTATGATCATACTATACGTACTATTATTGATTTTGATGACCAAAACAGCCTTTTCGAATCGACCTGTACGTGCCAATACCTGTGATTTAATTTTCCAAGCAGTAAATCCTACAGGTCTTATCAATTAACCCTATTCAATTAAAATCCGTCCAAAAGGTTTAGAATTGTGGAAGAAAAACAAGTAGTTTAAAGGGAGAATTACTTACGTTGGAAATTGTACCAAGTTTATTGATACGGTGTTAAAGAGGACTTACACTCCGAGTGTGATGATCCTATGATGGTTCTAGGTATCACCAAGAAAATCAAATTTATACGTGTTATCCATGGTATAGTGGACATTAAATGCATCGTAAAGTAAATCAGTTCTTTTCGATCATTTTTGCTCTATTCGCCATCTCAACTATTTCTCTCGGAGTTGCTTCTCTGGAAATTTCACCATCTCGCATATATACTTTTGCTGTTCCCCCAATCTCTATTTCATGTGGTTTTCTATAACTTTCTTCAATTTTAGTAATACGCAATTGTTTTTTTTGAAATTCAGTATCCAAAATATCAAGAACTGGGATTGTTGGACGTATTCGTTTACTAAGGGTTTGTCTCAGTGTTTCTCTTGTGGGTTCATTTCCTCTAATTCCAACAATTTTTCCTGTATCTTCTATGCCTATTACTATCATTCCACCTGATCGATTCGCAAAGCTGGAAACATCTTTTGCAAACTCGACTTTTTCTTTCTTGCCGAATTTTCCTTCTTGGTTTAGGTAAGTCCTTTTGAAATCCAAAGACCCATCCTCATCTCTAGAAAGAATTTTCATTAGTTGTTTTGGATCTAGATAGAAAGGAACCTTAGTTTTGCGTTTCTTCTTCTTCTTCTTCTCTTTCTTAATTGCAAGTAGCTCTTCATTAGATATCAATTCTAGATTCAACAATTTAAAAATAACATTTTTTGTTCTTCTGATCTTTGTTTGTAACTGTTGAGCATCAATAATATAGTTTACCTTTTTTAACAATTTTTTACTATTAACATTTCCCGATTTATTTTTTTCCGAAGTTCTACTTAATAGGGATCTAAATACGATGCTGATTTTGAGTATCTTCATCCTCTACTTTTATCTGAAGAATATGAAAAAACAAAATCCTGGGAAGAGCTGCCAGATGAGATAAGAGTATTTGGTTTCACAACTATTATAGAATATCAAGATGAGATTTTAAAGGCAATAAAGAAACTTTTTGGGATGAATTATGAAGAATACCTTGATATGGTAAAGATGCTTGTAAATTGGTCAAAAACATCATTATCACACAAAACTCCCATGGTCTATTCAAACAATGGCAATCTAATCAAAGTGGGGAATTATGCATGGGAGTATCTATGCAACGGATCTCACCAGAAGTATTTTTTCCCCCATCACTTTATGGTTGAACTCGATCAAGAGGTAGTTGATGCTTTGAGGAACGGAACAATGGATCAATTGTATGAGGTAGGATTTGATTTTCATTACCATTTAGAATATATGGGTGAGGAAACAGGTGTGGATATTTCAGAACTCGAATCATTGTATGAGCCCTCATTACTAAAAAAAATGGGTGAAATATCATCAAGATACCGTTCTTTGCATTCGTTCAAATCAGATAATCCTGTAGATGTTTGGCATGAATATGACCTAAAAGATGAGAAGATAAAATGGATGGACACTATAATCCACCTAAACGACCATACTGGGACAATTCCGAGAAGCGATAGATGGTATGCCTTTAATGAATACGAAAAGGAAAGACTGATCGAGGATTCAGTGTATCAAGAATTTCAAAAAACACTTGATTATCATGTTAAAAATCCTTCAGAAGACAACCCACATCCACTATTTAGTGATAAATACAACCGCATCATAAATATCCCAAATACCTTTGATTTCTTTGATCCTTACTCGTATGTCCGCCCATGGAAAACAGATCTTGAGATTGATAGTGTTGTAGAGAGTTGGCTGATTTTATCTATTAATCGCACGATTATTCATACATCTGATGACAAAGAAGTGTTGAAAAATATACAATTCTACTATAACAATGCGTTCAGACCTTTTTATCAGGATTATGTTAATATCCAAGAGTTTGGTAATAATATATTAGCAACCATACAAATACCCATTTTATTCATTAGCAATGTTTCTTGGCGTGATAACAAGAGATGGGTTGATGTAAATCACAAAGAGCATATAGATGGTCATCTTAAATCATCCTAATCATGAGTATGAGTGAGAGTATTTTATCATAGATCGTTTTAATAATTCATCAATTAGCCTGCGTGATGGATCCTCACTCCATCTATCTATTCGAAATAATGATAATTGCATATCATTTTCATCGACCAAAATCAACTCATCATCAATCTTAGTATTATTTGGGTGAATTATTTGATTTGAATTTCCTTCGATTAGAAAAAAGTATTTGGCATCAATAAGATTGACTGGATAGTTCTTGACAAGGACTGTATTTGGTGACCCACTTACATGAGTAATGGTGAGTTTACCATCCTCAATAATATATTTGTAGGGAGAACCCGTCGCATCATCAACTATCCACAAAATTGCTATGATGATGATTAATACTTCAAAAAAGGTACTGACAAAGAATTGCAGTATGAAGTAAATAATTCCAAAAATAATTAATTCTTCGATAATATTCCTGATTTTTAAAGGTAGAGCGTATTTCAGGTACATCAAGTAAATTGGTACTGATTGCATTCCAAGTCGGGATCTGTCTTTCCTAAAATAAATTGGCGATCAATCGACTTTATATTTGAATGATCGGATTTTTAATAGTCCATAAAAATTAATTTAGTGAGAGTAAGATGGATCAAGAGAATCAAAAAAAACGCCCTAAATGGGATGAATATGGAATGGATAAATCGTTGGGTTTTGTTGAGGGTATTGCCAAACAAGAGCAAGAAAGACATAATATGTTAACATCAAAAGCTTACCAGAGCTTATCAATTGCTGGTATTTTAGTTGGTCTTGTATTCACAGGACTTACGCTTATAATTGATAATGATTTATTAAAGGAAGATTGGCAACAAATAGTCGGAATATCGCTTGGAATTATTTTTTCTGGGAGTTTGATAGTGTCTGTAGTTTCTGCTATTTTGGCAGTAAAGCCACGTACTTTTAAAATTACCAAGCTCAATGATGATTTTATTGGAAAAATCACTTACAAACCGAATGAAAAAATAGTAGATAAAATTATGCAAGCGATAGAATCTGATGTAGAGAATAACAAACCTATGTTAGGAGAAATTGCTAATAATGTAAGTTGGAGTTGGATTTCACTGGCAATAAGCATTTCAATTGTTGCATTGTTTACATTATTTTTAATTATTTGAGAGATTTTATTCGCTTTTCTTGTCTGGGGGATCTACGTCCTTTTTAATATCGTCTTGTTTTGGTTTTTCTCCTCTGCGGTCACTTGGGGTTTGCTCAGGTTTTTCTTCTTCCGACATTAAGCAGATTATTTTTTAAGATTACATAAGTTTATTCTCTATTTTACATGAAAATCGTGTCCGTCCGGAAGCGGACAGACCACATCCCTACGAAAAATAATCATTAATTTAAATCAATTTTTCATTACTGCTTAGATGTACTTCCATTTTTTTTTACTAGAAAAAATACCTTAATCCTAGAAAAATTAAGGATTCACTAGAAGTTAAGACGGATTAGATCGATCGATTCCACATTCTGCAATAAACTATATAATTTTATCAAAGAAACTTGGTGAGTACAAATAATATTTTAATTTCATCATATTATATAATATATCATACACATATTCATGATAGATATGTTAAATAATAATATAATTTTTAGTGAGTTATTATGACTTCTCAGGTGACTATGAATGAAACTGAAAGAGATGAATTCAATAAGGCTGTATATTTTGGAGAAAAAGCTCAGCAAAAGGAAGATAATTTTGGTTCGATTGAGGTAAAATACAAAAAAAAGGATATTACTAAATTTATAATTGATTGGCTTGAAAAAAATCGAATTCGCACTCCAGTAATAATTAAGGAATTATTTGAAGACTTAGATGAATTTATTGATGTTACTGAAAAGAGTGCAAAAGCACGTGAAAAATTTGAAAAAAAACAAAAGCGTGTAATGAGATCAAGTGACAAATATGATGGGTATGTTAATGATCGTCGAAGAGTGTTCAACGATATTATAAAAGATCAAGAGAATCGTGCAAAAGGTGAAAATATCCCTCCGGAATTAGATACTTTGGTTGCAAGTGAGCTTGTTTTTGCCAGAAAAACAATAATGAAAGAATCCAAAAAAGTTCGGGAGATACTACGTGCTATCCAAATAAGAAAAAGATTTAACGTAAATGTTCGTGAAACCATTGCAGAAAAAGTTAAAAATGTAATATATTCTATTATCTGCATAATATTGCGAGATATTGAAATAAGTATTAAAGCAAGACATTCCTCAGATTTGGGTAAATGTATTGAATTGTTGAATTGGGATATTAACACTTTGCAATTTAGCAGATATTATCTAGATGAGTATGCCTCTTCTCTTTTGCGAAAAGTTTGGAAAAAGGAATGGAAAGAAGGTTTTACAGAAGAGACTCGGGAATTGATCCGTTTATTCACAGATTAAAGGTTCTGAATCAATGATGGGATCTGTTGCATTGGCTCACGATACTAGTAACTGGTTTAGTTTAATTTTAGAAGAAACAAATCACTATCTTGTCAAGAAATCTTTAGATACAATTAATTTAATTAATGATAAGAAAATATTGCCGGCAAAAAATGTGTTAATGAGAACCGTATGGGATGAGCTCCGATCAGTTATAAGTTCTAAATTAGGATTATTGATAAAAGAAATCGAAACAGCGATAGTTAATACAACATTGGGAAAAGAGTCAATTGATATTCCTACTTTTTCTCGAATGACTATTATAATGGAACAAGATCTACCTAAACAGCTTTCATCAAAGCTTAAGGATCAATATTTGTTCATAAAATCAGAAATATGGAATGTTAAAAACCCGGATGTTGATTATCAATGGATGATAAATAAAACTAACCGAATTGAGCATTATGCAGAAACAAAAGAAAAAATTATGTATCGTTTAGACATTGAATCAATAAAAATACTCTGTAATGGAAATTTATTAGTATATGATTGCTTGAACAATGTACGTCAAAGTGTAAAAAATGCTGATGCGAAATTGTTAAGTAAAGTACAACGGCTTTTAAAGGGATCGCATAGTAGAGGTACGAATTTGAATGATCAATTGCATCTATTATCATGCTTTTATTATCTCACTGAATTCGTAAATGAAGAGTTATTGTTTAGCACTACTGATAAGAGGATGATTAATAATTCTAAGGGTCGTTCTGATATTCCCTTTAAAATAGTAGACATTAAAAAAATAAATACTTACCTTGAACAATTCACAACATAATTAATATCTCAAGTTTTAGTTTTATAATAATTTCTAAAAAATTTCAGTAACGTAATTTAATCAATTTAATAAACCATTCATCAAAAAATACCATTCAAAAATAATGAGTGGGGAATTATGACTCTGCATCTAGATTTATTTTATAGTATTTAATGTTTAACGTTAAGTTTGGAAAATTGAGAAGCGGAAGCTGCGGGCGCATCACCTCCTAAGTTTAGCCCCTTCTTCGGAAGGGGCACTACTTTCTATTTATGGTGGTAGATTTGTTGCTATTTGTCAAAGACACGCCATGTAAAGCAAAAAGATGTAATTCGAGCATTCAATCCTTAACAAACTACAAAGGGATTTCAAATCCGGTAGCGAAAATGCAGTCCTTTTGGACCCCTTTTTCCTTGAAGAACTTCATTCACCTCAATTTCAGGATACTCTTTACAATCACGGATATTTTTCATGATTTGATTGATTATCTTGCTCTCTTGTCTTTTTATGGTAGACATTTTTCTATGATCACCTAATTCAATTAATCTCTTAAAACATTGCTTTCGTAAGACCTCGGAGTGAATACCATCCAATCCTGCCTCATTTATCAATTGTAGAAGAATAGGTAATCTTGCAGTATCGGTTTGAATAAACTTGTTGACAGCATTTAATACATCCTGTAATTCTCTGGAGTACTTGTCTAATGAGCTTATGGTATTCCTCATTTCAATAATCCAATCTGGACGAGTAAGAATTGGGAATACGAGTCTGTTGAGATCTAAATTTATCGATGCCGTATTGATTCCTTCTTTCCAATCAAGGTAATGCTGATCAACAACAAGATCGGTTCCCTTCTCATCGAGCTCTATAGAATAGTCATCAAGATCCATTCTCATATCAGCTAATGAAACAATTTGTTGAGTGATTACCCCGAACAATCGTTGTTTGCCAGAAAAGTGGAGATATCTGTTTTCATAATCCTCTGAATTTTGATAGTTCTGTTGCATTTTAACTGCATTAGAAATTATTGAGTCCTCAAAGTCTCCATCTCCGTGCTTTCGTGATATACATGATCTTATGATTTCTGTAAAATTCTTTGCTGGTTCTTCATCCCCAACCAACTTATCATACAATCTATCTTCATCGAAGTTGAAGTATGGAAAGTTAAAGTTGAGGAATAACCCTTCAGGTGGAAAAATATCAATTGGTTGAGGGGAATATAGTTCATATGCTGTGAAGTGTGATAAGATTTCATGTTTCTGATTAATAACCACTTTTTCCCCTGGATCCCATAACGGTCTATAATCAATTTTATCTCCTAGTATTGTGATTTTGAAAAAGATATCACGGTAATTCTTTGTCTCGATAAGTGATCTAACGTACCTGTAAAATACCTGTTTATTTTGTGGATCTGTCTGGTATGACCAGTGCCTTAAACTCCCCATCTCTTTATCATATTCCTCGCCAAGAATATCGTCAACGCTTTGAAATGGTTTAGTTATTTTGGGCATCCTGGGAATCTGTTTTATCCGATTTAGTTCTTGAGTGATAGATTTGTGCTCCCCACCCTTCAGCTGACATATTTGTTTTAAATGAGACTCAATAATATGTAGTCCACAGTAATTCAGTGACTGTGAATCATCATCTCCTACAACTGGCTCAACCCATGCAATTTCTATAATATACCAAAGATCTTGATCCTTGAGGATTTCTACTGGCTTATTTGGACGCCAACCCTGGATAGATGAGTTAACCAAGTACGTCATTTCGCGTTTATACTGGTTGTAAATGTACAATGTATCTTGATGTTTAATGAAATTCTCTATGTAGGCCTCTGATTCGACCCTATAGTTCATTACTTCCTCTGGGATTTCTCGTTTCAAAGATTTTAATGTCTTTAAAAGATCTACCAATTCTACAATTTCATCCTGATTCGGTGATTGTGTCAATAGTTTTCCTTCTGCTCCAAACCATTTTTCTTCGCTGTTTTTTCCCACAGATTTCAATGTCTTACAAATTAAATCGTGATCAATGTAATCATGCAATAATTGAGATGATAGTGAAAGGGCATATTTTTCTTGCTCGGTGAAGAATTGCGTTTTCATATGTTATCTGTCATTTCATAAAATAAAAGATTTATCACGTCTAAAATTAAAACTATCGTCAATATATTTCAGGATATGATAATCGATTTCGGCAAGACCATGGATACAACCCCTGTAATCCCATAATTTAA
>CAZRLL010000025.1:0-27514 GCA_964600735.1 uncultured archaeon | reverse complement strand
AATCAAGTTGAAACTTGGGTTTGCAGAAAAAAACGCATGAAGTGAGTTATTATATATTTACATTAAGCGTTCTCCTGTACAATTATGTTAAAGTAGTACCAGCACACCCAACAGAGAAAATTATGATGGCAAAAAAATTGTGGATTATTGCTTCATCTTTAATACTATTATTTTGGTTGTTAACTCTTCCATGGGTACCGGTTGCAACTTACAAAATGGTTCTTGCTATGGTAAGCTTAATATTTATCAGTTATATCGCAATGAAAATTCCAGAAGGGATGTTAATATCACATACCCAAATAACTCGGGCTATTTATCTATATCAAAAAGTGCAACGTGATGATACTGATATTTTTAGCCATGGGCCGGATTCATTAATAGATTATCTAAAAAATCTACCAGAAGATATTATCAAGGATCGAAGCATTACTTTATAGAATAAAATGTTAAATTATACAGAAGTTGGATTTAATTGGGATTCAACCTTTAATCTTACGAAGGTTACTCCAATTGCCACCCAGTAAAATGCATATGATACTAATTCAATAATTGATGGCTTATCTTGATAGCCAAATAATGCTCGAATTAATGGTCCTAATGCACCTTCTGAATCATTTAATATTCCACTTGAATTCCAGAGGTGCTTATTCCAGAAGGATGTCTCAGACCCAAACCAACCCAATTCCTGGAACTCATGCATACCATGGGAAAACAATCCTGCAGCAAAGAATATTAAAATAACACTTGTTACACTGAAAAATTGTTTTATGTTTAATTCGATTGATCCTCTAAAAAGTAAGATTGATATAATGATCGCTACAAAAATTCCAGTAATCCCACCGGTAAATACAGATCGTTTATCTTCAGTTGCACCAATCCCTGCTAAAAACAAGACAGTCTCAATTCCCTCTCTAAAAACCGCGATAAAAGCAATGGAGAACAATGCATACTTCTTCTCCTCACTTAAGGCAAGCTGGGTTCTATTTTCGAGTTCATACTTGAGACCTTTCGCATTGTAAAACATCCAAATTATCATCCAAGTGAGCACAACGGCTGCAGAGATCATAACGATACCCTCAAATAATTTTTCGGAATCACCTTCAAAACCTCCCAAGAACGCTTCGAATATCACCGCACCTATGATACTAAGTAGAATTGCTAGAATTGTTCCAATCCAAACATCCTTTTTAAAACGATGATTATTCGTCTGATCTAAATATGAGAGTAAGATACCAACAATTAGTGCTGCTTCCATTGTCTCTCTTATTGCAATAACAAAAGCCGCAATTGAGAATAGTGCCATAATCTGTTTCCTCTGACCATTTAAAAGTAAGAACCGTATAAGTTCGGCTATACGAATTTTTATTCAACGGGGGGTATTAAAAAGTTCGGGTTGTCTAACTTTCACATTTTCGAAATTAAATATTAATTCTATAAAATATGTAGTAAATTAATTATTTTTATTAATTAGGTCTGATTTCCTACTAAGCCCTCTATTTTGTGAAAATATGTATCTTTGTCCTCAATCTCATTTGCCTTCAAACCCTTAGTACAGTACTTTTTAATTTGATTTAATAAATACTGAATCTCTTGATACTTCTCATCATTCAGATCAATAATTAAAATGCGATCATTTATTTGCTCTAAAGGATCATTTTCTTGAAACCTTTTTACTAGCTGTTTCCTATGTTCCTCTCCTGGTAAAGAATTATCTGTAGAAATTGTTGTGTGTTCATTCATTCGAATAATATTCGTTTTGGTAATATAAAAAATAATCGTTCAATTGATTCAAGGATATTTTTTCACTAATTTCATGATATTAAGATATCTCACCATCAACAGTTTCACCATTCTCTGTTCCCACATACATTTCTGGTTGCAATTTGGAGGCTGTTTCGATATATTCCTGTAGTTCTGCATGTTTTATCCTATCTGTCAATGGTATATTTTGATCAGCATAAGTTTTCCAATTCTTCAATTCGATTACGAATTTCTCACGTTCCTGTTTAACTTTGTTTAGTAGTATTACCATATTTTTATCTTCAGCTATCTTACTTGCTTTATCAAGTAATTCCTGTGATAGTTCGATGTCAAATTCAATTAAAGCCAATTTTGCTTGTAAAAATAGGGTTTCTATTAAAAGAAAATAAGAATGCTGATCCCGTGCAATCTTGTAGAGTTTTTGCGATAATTCCTTGACCTCGATTAATACTTCTTCAGAACCAAATGATCTCAATTCTGCAATTAATAATTCGCATAAATTCAGCATGGCAAAGACTGTGAGATTGTGAATAACTACTGGCTGTTCGGTTATTTCTTTGAATAATTCCAGTGCCTTTGATTTTTGAGACATGCGGTTACTATGTTTGAGTATCATTGCCTCTGAAAGTTTGAATCTGAGGAGTATATGGGGATGAGATTTCTGATTGGATGCCTCTTTAAATTTCTCAAAATATTCATTCGCTTCCTCCATATTATCCAATTCTAATGAGAGTGAAACAAGTGAGTACAGGACTTGAGCGATTCCATTATCATTACTATTCTCTTGAAATCCCATCAAACTTTGATTATAATAATCTATTGCGGTATCATAATGTCTGAGATGTTGATGTATATTACCAAGGTTATACAACGAGTTTAATCTGGTAGGATTAAATTCATACCAGGTCTTAATAACATCAAAACTCTTTTGATAGTGATTTAGTGCTTCTTCAAATTCTCCCTTTAACCTATAAGCATCACCAGCCCAACCAAGAACAATACTTGTGTTATTTATCATACCTACCTCATCTAATAAGGAAAGAGATTCTTTGAATAGATTTAATGCCTGTTCAAGATTTCCCATCTTAAGATGTGCAGAACCCATGTGCCCTGTAACTAGACTTAACCGATTTTTATCGGCATATTCCTTGTTAATTGAATAACTTTTATCATAGTACTCAAATGCAGTTTCAAAATCACCTAGATTACGACTATAGCTACCGATCATTTCATATGAATATGCAATATCTAATTTGTGACCGATTCTATTTTCAATTTCTAGTATTATTCTACGATATTCAATCGATTTTTCGTAATTCCCTTCTTCTACGGAAATAGCAGCTAATGCTGCATACAATTCAATTAATCCACGCTCAAATTTAATTTCTTTATATTGTGATATCTTATCATTTATAAATTCAGCAAATTTAGAACTATCATAAATTTTCTCATAAACTTTTGAAATATCAGTCATAAGCATAGTCCATAGAAATGTATCTCTGGATTTCTCTCTAATTTCCAAACCCTTCAGATAATAATCAAGGGATGCAGTCAAATCATCTGATCTGTAATAACACTTTCCTAATAGGAGAAATAAACCACTGCTCCAATTAATTTTTATTTTGGGATCAGATAGAATTTTTTCAGCAATTATTTTCGATTTTTCTATCTCATTTTGATTAAAGTACATCCAACTAAGAAGTTCCAAAGCAATTTGCTTATACCAATGAATTCCTACCTCTTGGGCTTTTGTGATTCCATCGTTAATAATTTTGAAACCCAATTCAGCATTACCAATTAAGAATAGGTCCCATCCCTTGAATGCTAGTGATAAACTTACCCATTCTTCAATAAAACTATATTCCTCGTTGGTTAGAAATTCTAAAATATTTTCAGCTTCTTCAACAGCTTCCAATGACTTTTTTGATTCCCCACCAAGTGCATAGGTCCAACTTAATGCAATACAAGCCATATACATTAGAGTCTGATCATTACTTAAATTAGCTTTTTCATAATTTTTCCGGGCTAATTCGATAGCAAAAGTTTCACCTTCTACACGGCTTTTGATAATGCTAATAATAATTGAGCCCGTGAGCTTATCTTTCTCTTCGAGATTCAAATCCTCCTGAATTGCTAATTCAAATTCTCCGTTAAAAAAGTGATCCTTAAGGAGTTTTATTCCCACATTCTACAATCTAATGCCAATCTTATTAATCTTTCTTCAAACGAAATGCATTAGGTCTTAATTAATTTCTGCTAACTACTATCTTATGGGTAAGGAATTCTCAAATTCGGATTTCAGGTATTCTGGAGTAATATTGGCATAGATTTGGGTAGTATCCAGTGAAGCATGACCCAGCAATTGTTGAATTACACGTATATTTGTCTTACTCATTACCTGATGAGAGGCAAATGTATGCCTAAGCATATGTGGGGTGGTGTGTGCGATACCAGCCTTTTCCGATAATTTGGACACAAAATGTTGAATTGTTCTATTGGCGATTCTCTTCCCTCTATTACTCAAGAATATTGCTTTTTGTGCATCTTCAGTAATTGTGTTCTTCTTTGTTGCCTTATCTAACAATTGAGGACGCATCTCATTGATGTATTTTTGCAATACACCTGCTGCTCGTTCTGTAAGTAAAACCAGTCTATCCTTGCCACCCTTACCACCACGGATAGTGATAGATCTTTCTGCAAATCTTATGTCTTCAAGATTCATATTCCTAATTTCGTTGCATCTGGCACCTGTAGAATACAAGACTTCAATAATTGCTGTATGCAATGGGTTATTACTTTCATTAATTAATGCTATGATATCCTCCGCTTCCAGAAATTTCGGAATTGATGATGGTCTTTTGGGATACTTTAATTCCTCTGCTGGATCTTCATCTATGGACTTGTTAGCTCTCATATACTTAAAATAAGACTTGATTGAGCAAACTCTTCGATGTATGCTGGAAGTCTTATTGTTTCTATTATTATACAAATGTGAGAGATAAGATCTAAGATGCTTAAGTTCAACATTTATCCAATCATAATTTTGATTTTGATCCAAACCATAATTTTGAGAAATTAAGTGCTCTTTCAGTCGATAAAGATCATGTGAGTAACCCTTGATTGTATTTGGTGAACAACCACGTTCTATCGTCAAATAATCAAGGAAAAAATCGATTGATATGTCCCGTGCTTTCATGTCCCTGTTTGTATAATCAAATTACGCATTTATAAAAGTAAGGTATTACTCTGGCAATATCAGTGTATTTTCTAGACAAATTGTTGAAAAATTTAGCAAATGCTAATTTGATGTGACATTTCTAAAGTAACATCTAATATCATACCCCTCAATTATTAAAGTACCCATTGGCCATTAATACATTGACTGTATTGAACTATGAAGTCGTGGAAGGCGATATTGCTCAATTACCCGTTTTCATGATCCACACAACTCCTTTAGACAGTAGCTATTTAATCCGGTCTTTTAGGGACATAAAACCCGCGAATACTATCATTACAATCGATTTGCCCTCTCATGGCAAATCAGAGGATACTAAGGTGATAAATCTAACTTTTAAAAAAATAGCTGATGAGATTGAAAAGTTGAGACAAGAATTGGATCACCCCTCAATTGTGATGTACGGTCACGGTGTAGGTGGATTTGTCGCCCAGAATTACGCGATAAAGTACCAGAAATACCTTAAAGGTTTGATCCTTTCCAATACCGCGCCTAATTTCAAATATCGAACAGAAATGGCTTGGAATATAAGGGAACGATTTTCCAAGGTTACTA
Organism: uncultured archaeon; assembly: GCA_964600735.1. Classification (GTDB taxonomy): domain Archaea; phylum Asgardarchaeota; class Heimdallarchaeia; order Heimdallarchaeales; family Kariarchaeaceae; genus LC-2. The sequence continues at coordinate 21,963 of CAZRLL010000025.1, read as the reverse complement.
TTCAGGCCATGGAGGGATACGCAGGCAAAACAGATGAAAAATCAATTAGTGCTCGCTTTACACAAGGTCTAGCAGTTTACTTTAAACCGACCAATCACGATGAAGCTAAAAAATTACTCAACGACTGTTATCGACTAGCTGCAAAGGCTTTTGTCTACTTATCACAGTATGAGATTCCCAAACACGATTTGAGAGAAAAATTGAGGAAAATTCACATAAAAACACTAATAATTAGTGGCAAAGATGATGTTTGGCCTGAAAAAAGCTCCTTATTGATAAAAAATGATATAATTCATGCTAGACTGGAAACTATCGCCTCAGGTCACTTCCCTATGATAGATAATACTCAGAAATACTGGGAATTAATTATTGAGTGGTTGAGTGAGATTTCTTAGTTTTATAACCTAAATATAGTTAAAATTAGTGGGTACATGGATCTGGGTGTATAATCACATCTGTTAAATTTTTAAATTCAGAATGAAGATTTTCTTGGAGATTTTCCATAATAATATGGGATTGTTCAATAGTAAATTCTCGATTTACGGTTACATGCATCTCTGCAAAAAAACAACGCCCAGAAGATCGAGTTTTTATATTATGCACATTAGCTATTCCTTCAATCCCCACTGATATTCTTTCGATTTTTTCTACAATGGATAAATTCGAAATATCCATAAATCGATGCCAAAGCGTCAAAGTTGCATCCTTCACAATTGTCAATATAACGACTCCTATTATTAATCCAATAATAGGGTCAATAATCGGATATCCAAAATACACCCCAATTGCACCAAATAAAACAGCAAGGGAAGTCAAACCATCAATACGGGAATGTAGGCCATCTGCAATTAGAGCATCAGAACCAATCTTTTTACCTACTCTGATCCGATATTGTGCTACTAACTCATTTCCAATAAATCCAATAATAGCTGCTAATGCAAGTATTTCCAAATTATCAATAGGTACCGGATTATATATTCGATTGATTGACTCCCAAAATACGACACCGGCACTCAATGTGATCATTAAAATGATGAACAAGCCAGCAAGATCTTCTGCTTTACCATATCCATATGGGTATTGTTTCGATTTTTCTCGCATACTTAAACGATAAGCAATCCAAAGAGGGATAGAAGTTAATGCATCAGAAAAATTATGAATCGTATCTGCTAGTAACGCCACACTGCCTGTGTACAAAACTACAAAAATTTGGATAATTGCAGTAATCATTAAAACCAAAAATGATATTTTTACAGCATAAATTCCTTCTTCAGTGTTTTTTTCTAAATTAAATTCGTGGCTATGATCATGAGAATGACCTAAAGTTAATATTTTCTTTATTTTCCCTCTAATACCTTTATCATGGTGATGGTGGTGTGTAGAGTTCTGATGTGACCTTTCACTTATTTGATCCAATTATCTCACTAATCTTATAATTCAATTACTATAGAAAAGGAAATAAACTTGACTATTCTTAATTAATTCTAGAATGGGAAATTTGGTATATCGGAGCAAAATTTCCTGAAATATCCTCTGAATCATAATTTTTCTGAAACTTAATTGCTATGAAAAGGAAAGATGATAATTTTTTATTTCTGTTTCAAAATAATTAAGTAACGGTATCAGTTTATTATGTTAATGTGTGCGATTCTGACAACTTTAGTAGTAAAAGTACAAAACGCGATAGAAAGAAAAGCACATTAAAAGAAAGAATTGAACTGCGAAAAACAGACAGATTACTTGAAGAACTTGAAGGCAAAAAAAGAATAAACCTTCCAGAGCGAATTGAATTAAGAAAGAAAATCATTGGTAGAAAAATCCGTCCATTAGATTCTAGGTTCCATGACTTTACAGAGCTTAATCCAGAGCTAGAGGATGAAGACAATTCATTTACAGAAAATATTCAGAGGCACAAAGAGAAGAAAAAGCGAGTTCCGCTAAATCAAAGAATTAGAACTCGTATAGAAGACACAGCTCGAATTTTAGGAAGAAACCCAATATTCAAGAGATTTAAAGATCTGAAATCACACAATCGATTTCCTGACCCCGAAATAATTAAAGAAATCCATAACCAGTTAATCAGTAATAATGCCCAAATTGAGGGATATAGAGAAAGATACTTTACACAAAAGTTGAATCAACGGATCAGTGGATTGCATATGGTAAGCTATAGCGATTATTTATCTTTTCTACAGATGAATATACAACAAGAAACTGAAATGCTTGAAAGTTTGTTGAGTATTAATGTTACCTCGTTCTATCGAGATAAGGATACATGGAAATTTTTTCAAAAAATCCTGTTTCCCAAGCTCATTAAACGTCAGAAGGGGCGACAGCTAAGGATCTGGTCTGCAGGTTGTGCGATGGGAGCCGAACCTTACTCTGTTTCCATATTATGGTCGGAGATGAGTAAAAATTCATTGAACCAGAATACACCGATAGAGATTCTTGCAACAGATATAAATGAAGATACACTGAAAATGGCTTTTGAAGGAATTTACCAAGAACATCAAATAAGTGAATTGGATTATAATGTTACTCGTGAATACTTTCATGCCATTAAGGAGAATTTTAGAATAAGACCTGCTGTTAAGGAATGCGTTAAATTTTCAAGATTGGATCTAGTAGTAGACGATTTCCCCTCTGGCTTCGATTTAATACTATGTAGGAATGTATTAATTTATATTAAACCTGCAATTAAAAAACAAATCTACCAAAAGTTCTTCAAATCATTGAGAAAAGGTGGGTTTCTGGTATTGGGTCAATCAGAAGGAATATTAGACTTATCAGATTATAGTAATGTGATTGAATACTCCTCTGGTAATAGAATCTATCAAAAACAATAATTAGTTTCCTGATCAATACTACGGAGTTTTTACATACCAAATCAATGTAGTCATGAGTGAAAAAAGGTCTATATACCATGAGCTTTGATATTGAATTAGATGTTTTGAAGAAGGTTATTTAAAATGCAGATAAAGAAAATAGAACTAATCGTGAATATTGACCCACGAAATTCTTATTTATCAGTTGAGGGAAGATTGATCATTAAAAAATCACAGAGCGATTTTGTTTTTTTCTTGAATTCTGAATTAATTGTTGAAAAATTATTACTTCAACAAAATGATGAGCTACCATTAGAGTTTGAAAAAGTGGATAATCATGATGAATTTTTCAATGCAGCAAATAGTTGGAAAATTCTGTTTCCTAATAAAATCAAGATTCCATCAAATTTTAATCTAATAATAAAGTATTCAGGTAAAATAAAAATAGATAATTACAAAACAAATTACTTAACACCTGAATCTATTGAATTAGCCTGTTACGCAGCTTGGTATCCCATTGTTTCTCTTGATGATCGACCCTCATTCTCTGTTAAATTAAAAGGTCCTGAACATTGGATATGGAAGATGAATGCAGTAGAATTAGAAAAGAATATTTGGGATACAAATTTTCATGCATCAGATTTAACCCTACTTGGTAGACCTTTAGCTACTTCAATATCTGACCCAAATAGTCGGTTTTGGGGGAATATTCGCCATTATGAGAAATTCAAGAAATTAGAAAAAAGATTACTAGTACTTGAGGAAAGGTTGAAAACATGGTTAGGTTCACCAAATTCTGAAGAAATGACATTTGCGTTGTTTTCTCGAGAGAGTGGAGGAATGTATGTGCGAAGAGGATTACTCGTGATGCAAGATACTCTTCCTGATAAGTATTTTACTTCTATGAGTCAACTATTACTACTTTCATGGACTCATGAGTTATGTCATATGTGGTTTAATAAATCCCCTGTAAGTAGTTACCATAATTGGATAGATGAGGCATTGAGTGATTATTCTGCACTTATTGTGGCAAAAGATGAATTTGGTGATGAGTTTTTTACAAATAAAATTGAAAAAATCAAATCACAATTGAAAGATACTGGGGATTTACCTTCAATTAAATCTATAACACGGTCCCATGAAAAGGCTGAAATTGTATATTACAAATGGGGATCATTAGTTCTCCATGAATTGTGCCGATTAATGGGATTTGAGAACTTCAAGAACACAGTAAAAGATTTTGCTAAAAAAACCCAGAAAATAGATGTATCAACAACTCACGATTTTAATGAATCAATCAAAACTATTACAGGGCAGGACTGGAATAATTTCATTGAAAAGAAATTAGGTACATCGCCGTATCAATAAATTAATTGACAGTAGAACAATCGATCAATCAAATTTGCTCGAATTCAAAAATCTGAGTCATTTTTTGATATATGCTACTGTAATAAATTACCATCAATTAGCTTTAGCAGCTGCTTCTGCTCTTACTTTGTCCATATCCAGTTCTACTAATTTCTTAAATATATCGACGAATGCTGGTTTTGGATATGCACCAACAAATCTACCCACTGGTTCACCATCCTTGAACGCCCAGAATGTGGGTATTGACGTAGCTCCGAATTTCATTGCAAGCTGTGGGTGTTTATCAGTGTCCACTTTGCCAACCCATACTTTGCCTTCGTATTCAGCAGCAAGATCAGCCAAAATTGGGGCAACCATTTTACAGGGTCCACACCAAGCTGCCCAGAAATCAATCAGTACAATAGGTGTTTTCTCGATAAAAGTATCGAAGGTCTCAGTGGTTAAATCTGTTGGTTTTTTAATTGGTGCCGTCATACTCATTTGTTTTTTCAACTTCTCTTCTTTCTTTTTTCGGATAGCTAGTAATTCAGGATCATTGCTATCCATAATTATATTATTGATTTCTTACATTTAAATCCTAGGTTTTTCCTAGACAACTAAGTCACAGCTGAAACCTTTTTGTTAATTAATTTTCAAAATAAAACAATTAAATTGAAATAATTCTGTATTTTAGGTGAAATATAGTGGTTTATTTGACAGACACTGATTTTGATAATTCAAATGATCGTAAAATCATCCGAAAGGTATCTATATCACAAAGGTGGGATGAAGAGTTTCAAATTCAAGTAAAAAGAAATGCAATTAAAACTGGTCGATCAATGACTCAGCTAACTATTGATGCATTGAATATACTTGATCGTCTTATTGATTGTGAAGGCTTCTTAGATATGAAACCCAAAATCCGTGAAGATTTTATTGTAAAATTATTTGAAAAATCAGTAAAGATGGATAATAAAATCATCTCTGGTAATATTGCTGATGAGCGACCAAGTAGTAGAACTCAACCGGGTTTAACCAATGAACGGATTGAAGAATTATTGAAAAATAATCCAGGAAGACGATTTTCAACCCTTGAAATTGCTGAATTATTGAAAGTACCCCAGTCAACCATACGTGCCTATACAAGAAAACTTAGCTTACGCGATGCACAATTTGTATTAATTGAAGGTCGACCAAATTTTATATATTATCTTAAGTGATTTAAAATATCTAGATTTTGATTTAAATTTTTATTATTATAATTACGATCGCAACTGGGATTAGTAATTAATTGTTCTTTGTTGTCCAGACTGGTTCAGGTGTTATTTCATCATTTGGGGTTCCACCAGGCTGATCCCAATCTGCATCTCTGACAAGCATAAGTGGTGTTACAGTTATGTCATCATCCACTGAAATTTGACATGATAGTCTTGCTGATTTCATCTGTTCATCACCCCGTTCAACACTTTGAGCAATTTTTTCTTTCTCTGCTTGGGTCATTTTTTCAGGCTCTCCAGAAGCGAAGGAACACCTGCAAGTAGTACATCTAGCATTTCCCCCGCACCTGTGCGATACATCTATTCCATTATTTTCTAACGCTAAGACTAATCTTGTTCCTTGTTTCTACATCAAATGATTTTATTTCTGTATTAAGCTCAACTGTTACACTTGGCATGAATAAATGTAAGCTGAATTCTATTTAATAATATAGTAATGGATAAAATCTGATAAATTTAAACTTCTGATAGGCGCAGAATTAGATATTTATCACATTAATCAAGTTGTAAAATGCAAGATTATGATAGTACAGGAATAGTATTTTATTTCAAAATCCAAAACTATTAACTACAGATCATGCAATTTACTCAGATTGAAGAACTGGTGAATCAAGATCGATTAAGCGAAGCTCTTGAGGAAATTGATAGAATTGAACAACCTGATTCACGTAACTGTAAACAATTTAAAAATAAGATATTCAACCAATTGGGAGATAAATATAGGAATAATTATGATTATGATCAAGCCTTAAATTTTTATGAAAAACGAATAATATTATGCAAAGAGTTGAAAAATGAGCTTGAAGTTGCTAGATCTCTCAATATTATTGGACACATTTATTCTGATTTACGAGACTTTGACAAGGCAATGGACTACTACCAACGTTGCCTTACAATCAGAGAAGAAATAGCTGATAAATTGGAAATCGCTAGTTCATTATCGTCAATTGGTTTTATTTATTCATTAAAAGGGAGGCTGGATAAAGGACTAGATTTTCTACATAAGGGATTGAAATTAAAAGAAGAAGTGGACGATAAACTCGCAATCAGTTTTTCCTATGGTACAATAGGTCTAAATTATTATTTTCAAGGTGAACTGGGAGTTGCTCTGGAATATCTGTTAAAATCATTGAAAATAAAGCGAAAATTAGGAAGTAAGCGAAATATAGCCTGGGCACTTAACGATTTGGGAAATGTTTATCTTGCAAAAGGCAAGTTTGATCAAGCCCTAGATTTTTTCCATGAAAGTCTATCCTTGTTTGAGGAAATTGATGATCTTTATGGATTTGTCTATCCAAATGGTAGTGTAGGACTAGTATTTGAAGCAAGAGGAGAATACGATCGTGCACTTTACCATTTTAAAACGAGTCTGGATATTTGTGAGAAGCAGGGTCGAAAGTATGACATTGCGCATTATAAATTAGTACTGGGAATTATTAATCATAATAAAGGAAATTTAAAACAAGCAATCAATTTTTTCCAGCGTTGTTTGGAGATTAGAGAAGAGATTGGTAACGATCGAGATACATCAAATGTACTTTTTAACATGATAATTACCAGTATTGAACGCAAATCAAAGGATGATATGGTAACATATTTTGGAAAACTGGAAAATTTGAATAAGAAATCAATCGGTAGATCCACTCATAAATATATCCGTATAAGGACAAAGCTAGCCAATGCTATGATATTAAAAAATTCAAATCGGATAATGCATAAAGTGGATGCTCAAAGGTTATTTCAAAAGATACTGGATGAAACATCTCATACTAGCACCACTATTTGTGCAATGCTTAACTTAACCGAATTGTTGTTAGACGAACTGAAAATATATGGTCATGAGGAAGTTTTTGAAGAGGTCAAAATATTACTAAGCAATGTTTATGAAATTTCCCAAGATCAAAATTCATTCTCACTCCTTGTGGAAATTCTCATTTTACAATCAAAATTCTCAACAATTGAAGGAAACCTGACACAAGCAATAGGCCAACTAGAAGAAGCTAAAAAAATAGCAGAAGAAAAGGAATTAAACGGTCATATAACCAAAGTATTGGAAGAACAAGAGAGAATGGAGCAGGAATTGGATAAATGGAGAGAATTAAATGAACAAGCCGAACCGATTCAGAAGAAAATCGAACATGCAAGACTCAAGAACTACTTAGATGAGATGTTAAAATTGAAGCTAGATGCAAATTAATCTCATAATATATATTTTAATGGATAAGGATTCATAATCTCGGATTTTGTGGTATGACTAGTCAATTGCGGGCCATGCTGTAGGTATTATTTTTTTATATCATTCTGAAAGTTCTTTCATGGCTACTGCGAAAACTTCGTTAACCATGGGACGGATTTCTGATAAATCAATGGAATATCCATCCCAATTCTCAAGGTCTGGATACTGATATTGCAAGATCTCAACAACTTTATTTAGAGCTTTCCTGATAACATTTATCTCTCTATCAACCAACAAAGCTCCAATACAAACCTTCGATTTTTCTATCATAATTTGAGTAGTTCCAGCATCAACCATTCGCAATGGGGTAGTGGATGCGGTAACTTCCGATAGCACTGCCATTATTGCCGATAATGCACCGGAAAATAATTCATCACTGTCGGAAATAGCTTCTTCCCAATCTTCTGTCCCCACGTCACCCCCCAAAATTAATCGACCATCATTAGCAATAAGCATAATAATCGGTGTGGGTAAAGGTATCTTCGCTGATACTTTTGATGCTAAGAATTTAAGCATTTCTGTGTCAATATCTGGATTTTTTTCTTCATGTTGGATTATCTTTAACTGTTCTTCTATTTCCCTCATTGTTTCAATTGAATGCTGGTTATATCCAGCAGTGAAAACATTATTGTTCATGTCAACAATTTTTTCCCATTCAGGTGTTAAATCATCAGCCCTTAACTTGGGATCTGCATGAATAAATGAATTAATTAACCTTTTCAGAGATTGCCAAGCCATATATTCCGCATTTTCGATATTCGCATCAATTTTATTCTCTATTGCCGCAGAGGCAAGGTAATTACTCCATTTCAATTCCTGCTTGGCAGCAAGGTGGGAATAAAACATTGTCATGTCTGGTTGACCATTTCTCGTAGCAATTGATGCAGCAGTGATAAATTCTCGGGTAGCAATCTTAGGATTATAACTATCAGCAGCTCTTGTACCAATAAATGCACGAGCTTCCGCAATATTCATTGTAGGGAATGAATCCTCCTCAGAAATTAAAATCGCCATACTATATAGATCTTCAGCAGCTAAAACATCAATTTCTGAAAAAGCAAATGCTTGCAGACAGTAATATTCCTCCCGATCATCATTCGATGCGACTTCCAGACTTCCGTCATCAATTGGTGACAACACATCCAAGATAGCCATGGTATTATCACCTTGCAACTTAATAATTCTGGCAGATCTTATTCTACTAGAAATTTCAAGTGCTAACCTTTCTTTGTCGGATGCATAATCTGCGATTTTATCAAACAATAGGGACGCATTATCAAAATCCTGATTCTCCATATATCGAGATGCGATAACAAAAGCAGAATCAAGCATCACGTCAGGATCCATATCGTTAGTGATAGAAGAAAGCATTTTCATCGTAAATTCGATCAGTATCTCCCCCTTAACGCATTCAGGATCAGTCCCGATAATTACCAAGATTGAGGCCATTTCATATAAGGAAATTTCATCCCAATTGTGACGTTTAATAAATGTCAGACCTTCTTGCGGTATTAAAGTTTCAATTTGGAGGGCTTCTTCGGGTATTGTTAAAGTATCCTTTACCTCATGATAGAATTTTTTTGCCTCATAAATTCCACCACGTTCTGCTATTTTTGTTATGGCTGAAATAAGTTTATTGTCAAATTCTCCTTCCCTTAATAATACACAAAATATTCTTGAACTATCAAATACAGTTTGCCTGATTAGAAATACCTCTTCTCCCGTCCCCAAACTATAAGTTTTCTCAAATTTAAATTCAGGTCCAGAAATAATTCTCTGCAATCTCATGAACAACGATCGGTAGAGACCATCAGTGTATCTGTAAAAGGGGTCAAATGGCAAATTCCAAGCCGGTTGACCTTCTTTTAATTCTCCAACAAGTACAATCGCCGGCAGTTCCTCTGGAATTACAGCTACCATTCTTACATGTGATCACAGAAAAGATCAATTATTTAACATTTCTATTAACTTAATTTTTATGGACCCATTTCGATCAAAAGAAGGATAGCTAATATATCTAATATTATTGCAATAATAACTGAACACAATCCTACAAGTTAAATTTGATACGATAAATGAGCTGATGAGTGAAAAGATTATTATTTTTGCTACTTATTTTTTCTAGTCTAATTGTTAAAACAGATAATGTATCTGCTTTGCCTGCACTAGATGGAAAGATTTCAGATAATGAGTGGTCTGCAGCCAATATTAAGCAGATTTTGATGACCAATGGTGAGATCCTTAGCCTTCACATTATATACACTATCGATGAATTATACTTTCTTGCAGAAATAGCTCACGAGCCACCCAATGAAATTATTTTGAATATATCAATACCACATGATTATTTTGGAGTAGAATTTGATTTAAATAAAGATGAGGTAATTATGGCTACACCTTCCAGTCCTGATGACATGGTATTAATTGATTATAAGATAAAGGGGGCAGTTGATATGTACTCCCACACCTTCCGAGTTTATGAAGACGAAAATAATAATGGTGTTGATGATGCAGAGGGGGCATCTGGAAGTGAAGGTAATAAATTAATTTGGGAAATGAAAAAACCTCTTGACAGCGGGGATAAAGATGGTAATGACATCTCTCTTCAATCAGGTGATACGTATAAAATTATGATTGCTTTCTGGGATGATAAACCTCCACATTCATCTGCTACCTATACTAATAAAATGGAGGGTAATACCCAGTTCATTATCATGACTGTTGGATCACCAATCGATCGCACATTTGGAGAAATTATTGGGACCACAGTATTACTTGCATCACTTGCCATTGCAGTCGTATTGATCAAATATGGGATCCCAGTGATATTAAAATAAAGAGCCCAGTGATTAATAATGAAGCTAATTGTTGAAAATATCGAGGAAAATTATGTTTAAAACAATTCATAAAGTATTTTACTCGAATTCTATGAAAATGGAAGAGATTGGGAATAAATCTGTCAATCTAGTTTGTACGAGTCCACCTTATCCTATGATAGAACTCTGGGATGAGCTTTTTTCCGAATTAAATCCAGAAATTAAACACGCCTTAGAGTCTGGTCACGGCAAGCAAGCATTTGATTTGATGAACACAGAACTAAACCATATCTGGAGAGAAGTTGATAGAGTAATTGCCCCCGGTGGCTTTGTATGCATCAATATAGGAGATGCAACTCGAAAAATTGGTAAACAATTTCAATTGTATTCTAACCATACTCGAATTACAGAATATTTTCAGAAAATGTCCTATGACATTCTACCAATAATTATTTGAAGAAAGCAGACAAATAAACCAAACAAATTCATGGGATCAGGTATGTTACCTGCAGGTCCGTACGTTACCCTTGAGCATGAGTACATTCTGATCTTTCGGAAGGGAGGAAAACGAATTTTTAGTGAAAATGAAAACACTTTAAGGAAGAAGAGTGCTTTCTTCTGGGAGGAAAGAAACCAGTGGTTTTCAGATATTTGGTATGATGTCAAGGGTATTTCCCAGGTTCTAGAAGATAAGAAAATGAGGGAAAGATCAGCTGCATTTCCATTTGAAATAGCATATAGATTGATAAATATGTACTCAATTCAGAATGACTTGGTACTTGATCCGTTTTTGGGTACAGGAACCACGTTGATTGCTGCTTTGATATCTGGCAGAAACTCAATCGGCTATGAAATTGATGACAATTTATTTTCACTGATAACTGAAAGAATTGCAAATGCTAAAAAGATGGCAAATACAATTATCAGATCGAGACTGGATAATCACGAAAAGTTTGTCAAAAAAAGGGGAGAGACAAAAAAATTTGAACACCAGTCGATAGACTACAATTTTCCTGTTACTTCTAAACAAGAGAAAAATATTTGGATTCCCCTGATCTCAGATATTATACCTATCAAGAAAAACGAATATCAGGTAAAATACAAAGAAAAACTTAACGATTGATGATATTAAAAGTAAATATTTATATCTAATGCAGTGTATTTTGGTAAAAATACAAAGAAAAACTTAACGATTGATGATATTTATATCTAATGCAGTGCATTTATCAATTTTCTATTTAGCGTAATGTGGACCACAGCTTATGCTATCCGGGATGAAGAGTTTCTCGGGACCTTAGAAAGTATCTATGTGACTCCACCATCCAAATCAGTAATGATAATCTCTAATGGCCTGTATTCCCTTACATATGGAGGTTTAACTTTAATATTGCAGATGACTGTATTGCTGATTCTCATAGGTAGAGTTAGTTTCATACAACTCGGGTTTGCCATCGGCTTTGCAATTGCTTCAATTCTTATGATACAGGGCATATCAATTCTATTATCTTCATTGGTTTTGACCTTTAAACAGGGCTGGAGAATCGTATTCACTTTTCAGGTGCTATTGGGTATTATTACGCCATCAACCTTTCCACTAGTTGTACTACCCGAAAATCTGCAAAGGATCGCCAGATTATCCCCTTTTACAATTGGTGTGGAGGGTTTTAGGAACTCATTACTGTTTGGAGCCTCTATAAAATTATTGTGGGATATGATTGTATTGATTGTTTGGTCTATTATTCTTGCAATTATTGGAATCAGAATATACAATTACCAGGAAAAACGTTTGATGAGTAAGGGATCCCTAGGTAAGTACTAGTCATATAGTTATATACTGTGGATAATTAATCTAATCAACGATTCTTATTCTGTTTCCTGTTTGAAAGGATAATTTGGTGGCATCTAATACTTGCTGGTTTCTCCAGCCATCAATAAGAGAGGGTCCGGTTACTCGTCCTTCTTTCAACGATTTTGATAACTTATCCAATAATTTCAAGAATGGTGGTATCCTCCGATCTTTTTCTATTAAACCGGTTTCCATTATAAATTTATCCGGAATTTCCATCTCCTCGAATCTATCTCCAGTTTTGCCAAATAGTACCTTCTCATCTTCTAGGTATACGGTTCCCTCATCCCCAGCGAATATAATTCTTGAAGAAGGAGCTGGACTCAATGTTCCACTCATATTTACAATACCTGAAACATCCCCTTCCATCAGAAATTCTATCAGGAATCCATCATCCGCGGTCACCTTGCTCATTTCACCCTCATTCGTCCTTCTTTTCTCCACCCTTGTATACAATTTACCTAAGACCTCTTTAATCTCCAAATTAGTTGTTGATCTGATCATATCGATAATATGGGAACCCATCGCCCCGAGTAAGCCCCCATCATATCTCGAATCCCATAACCAGCCGAACTTGGGATTTTCTGGAGAAGCTGCAAATCCATAATAATAATTGCCATGAATTTCTCTAAGATTACCAATCATATCTTCCTTTAAGATTTTGCTAATTACTCTTCTACCAGGCATATACCTGAATTCGTGAGCAAGCATTCCTATTAGATTGTTATCTTGGGCAAGTGTGGTTAATTCTTTAGCTTGTAATGCGGTTGTTGTTGTTGGTTTTTCCAATAAAATGTGTTTATTTTGCAATAATGACTTACGAGCCATTTCATAATGAAGGTATGGTGGAGTACTAATTGCAACAATATCTATCCCATCAATTTTTAGCAAATCCATCCAATTGGTTGTATAAGAAATTCCAGCTGCTTTGGCAATTCCTTGGGTCTTATCGGGATCTCTCCCTGCTATAATCTCCACTTCAAATTCCTGATGGGATTGAAATGCAGGTAAATGAACCTTGGCACCAAATCCTGTTCCAATAATTCCTACTTTGTAAGTCATTATTTTTTTTCAAATCATCTTTATTCAAAATCTTTTAGATTTCATTTATTTATCAATTCACCAAGACAATTTTTATTTAGAGTAATTTGGATAGTTTATTTGTAATAAAGGATCACTAATGCCGGGTTTAACTTTACTAAACATTGATAGGGAAAGGAATATTGGTTCCGAACCGATCCAAGAAATTCAAGAGATCATATCCGATATAAATTCATTTACAAAGAATATTCCACCATCTGCTCCCTCTCCTCGGTTAGTTCCCTTGAAAATGAAATTAATGCAACTGCAAGATGCCGTCAGTCAATTTGGTTCCGATGGTTCCATTCCCATTGAAACTAAGCAATCTGCCATTATGGGGCTTCATCCGGAATTACAAATGCTAGCCAATAAATTGAGTGGGTATAGAGGAAATTATCTTGTTAAGATAGAAATATGTATGAATTTCCTCTTAAATCATCTTTGCAGCTCGGCAGCAGCGGATCCAATATCTACAGTGATTGGAGTGAGTAATGTATTGGCTCAGGTACTTTCTAGCGGAATGCAAATAATTGAACTGCCCACCTTTGATGTCAAATCAACCAGTCCAAGGTATTTCGATGAATTTGCTTTGATTTTTAATTCTATGTTGACCACAGCTGGTTTATTCTCTGCACCGGTGCTAGGATTGCCAGACATACATATTTCGGCGCTTGGGGGTTGGGCAGATCAAGCGTTGACCCAATTTTCAGTAATCAATCGGTTTGTGAAGAATTTTTTTGATCCAGCAGTATTTTACCGAATCGACCATGAATCCAATGCCATCCCCTTTGATACCACCACAGACATACTAGCGTTTTATGAATATGAAAATGAATTTTTAGCTGCTTTGATTACGCGAGCGGATCTCCTTTCTGGATTAGAATTTAAAATTACAGAAGACGATGAGCCAATTACTTTGCAGTCAACCGAAGATATCACATTGTTGTTGGCATCAGTTATTGAAGCCAATTGCAATCAAATCGATCTGTATATGGAAACGATTGATAAATTATACACATCCGGTTATATCGACAGAAATGAGAGACCTAGTGATCATCCCCATCTAATGGCTTATCGAACCGATTCAAAAATCTGGAGAAATGTCGCCTCATTAGCCAAATACTTGGTAAAATTATTCGAACAGAACATTTCAAAAGACAGGAGCCACTGGGAGCAGATGAAGTTAATTATATCAAAAGATGAAGAACTTCCCCCACTCGATCCCGATCGAAATGAACTGCAAATGCAGTTATACGATATTCTACTGGGATTTGAAACGAATTTGAAAAAGATGTTTCCAAGTTCTGCAATTGATACAGATAATTTCGTCAAATCAAGCGATTTTACTAAATTTCGAAATTTCCTTCAATATATTATTACTGCTGTGGCTGTAAATGACATTATTTTACAGAGCGAATTTACCTGGACACCTTGGCTATTTAAACAACATGGAAAATTTTTCATGGGATCTGCCTTAAAACACAATCCACTCGGTGCAATTGAAGTTGGGATGATTTCCATTACACTGGGGACGATAACAAAGAATAGAGCCATGATAGATGATGCTTTGGCTATTTTAAATGATGTGAAGCCAATGTTAGATTTTCAGATGCATCACTTACTTGCTATTGAGATAGTTGAGAAATTAGTAACCCATCCATATAATGACTACAAACATATAGTAGATGGTCTTAGTTCAACTATTTCCGATTTTTTGACAACATATGAGGTTAATCCAAATTCAATGCTATTTCAAAGATCTAATCTGTATTTAGCCATGTTAGCTATGTTTAAAGAATCAGAGAAAGGTGAATTTCTCAGAAAGGAAGACGAACGATTCGTTGCTTTTGATCCCTACTCCTGGATTCAAGTTCCGAGGAATTACAAACCATCCTTCCCCTACATGCCACTGAATACTTCAATCGATAATTTGAATTCTGGCTAATAACCTTCTTGCAAAGTTGTCATATTTAAAAAAATTTAACATTAATGTAAATAATTATATAATATCAATATAATCCATATACTAGAGGAATTTGACATTTGTTGTGAGATGAATGATTAATCAGATATTTAATTCAAAAGATAAACCATGGGATGAGCAAAAAGTCGGAAGATCTAAGTACATTGTTGGACCGGAAATCGCAAAAAACTGCTCCTTGAGGTTATTTTCACTCTCACCAGGTGAGCATTTCAAAGGACATGAGCATAATTATATCCAGATTATGTATTTCACATCAGGTAAAGGATCAGTTTCCTTGGATGATCAAGTTCTTCAAATTAAACCTGGTTTGACTGTAGTTGTCCTTCCTAACCAGTGTCACTCTGTTAAAAATTCAGGTAATAGTAATTTAGAAATTTTTGTTTTTGAATCATATCAGATAAATACAGATGATACCCCCTTCATCGATTTTTAGTATTAATTTCAGTTGAGTGAAAAAAGAAATCTTTTGTATGTATTCGAAACTATGTGAGATAAATAGTAAGTAGACGGCTGAAAGCAATAAGCAGTTCACTTTTTTAATTTCAGATCAATTAATTATTATCATAATACTTTTTTCATAAAATTTCCTTATTTTTCTTCTACAAGCATTTTTAGCCAGAAAACTATAAGTTATTTAAATTATCAATGGTATTGTGACCTTTTCTGACAGAAATATCACTGAAAAAGAAAACCAATTTTGGGATGTTGAGGACCGTTTATCCGAATTTAATTGGTCTGAAATATTACTCTGGTCTCTTCTTTTGTTTTGGTTATGCATTTTATTTTTTGGTTTAATAGGAGTAAACCATAGAATAACAATTTTATTTATACCATTATCGTATGTCCCCCATAATTGGAGTAAAAAATTACCATTTACAAAACTGGTTTACGATACGACAATTGGTTCTAAACCCGATTCAACTACCATTGTCAATATTTTAGCATTAATAATTCTTCTACTTTTTGAATTCTTGATTATAATCACTATAATCGGCATTTTAATGTTAATTAATTTCTTCATCACCTGGACATTCTAATTTTTCTTCCATTGAAGTATTGCATTCTGAATTTCAATTATTTTTTCGTGGCTTACTGATTTTGCATATGTTAATAATCCTTCTAGCAAATCATCAACATTTCCCATGGAATGAATATTTAAATTTAATCTGCTTATTTGTTCACGGTCTTTCTCTGCTGATCTATCAATTAGAACTACCAAATCATTAACAATTAATCCCCGATCTCTCAAAGCATTGACTGCTATTGATTTTGAACCACCAGATGTGATTAAATCATCAATTAATACGATTTTATTTCCCTTCTCCGGAATTTTTCCCTCTATCAGATTAAGAGTGCCATAATCCTTTGATTCTTTCCTAATTTGCAAAAGTGGTAATGATAATTTCAAAGAAATACCTGTAGCAAAAGGAATTCCTGCAGACATTATTCCTGCAATCGCAGCTGGTCGATAAATCAGATTATTGATCAAAGTACAGTAATGTTCCACGATATTTCTGAATTGATCTGGGTAGGAAGGAATTAGTCTTAAATCCAGATAAAATGGGGATTGCTCACCAGATTTTAGTTGGAAATCCCCAATTTGGATCGCATTGATCTCAAATAAATCTTTAGCAATTGATTTTATCATCTCTAAGCAATTTAATTAATCAGCTTTAATGAATACTTCGAATGAATTATAAATCAAAATAGTAAAAAATGCCTGCGATGAATACTCTCTTTCACTTGACTGAGAGTAACATAGAGAGCAGTGGCACACCTGTCCACCCTACCATATATAGATATTTCCATCAATGGGAAGAAAATTGGTTTCTCGGTATGTTTAATCTATTATTTCGCAGGCAAGCAAATTCATTAGGTCATTTTATTTAAAATTATTCCAGCAAGCTAAAACTAATGTGTTTTTTTTGTATATAAATATATGAAACAAAAAATATCATAGCCAAGATTCCTTATCTTAACAATTAATGTACTTAGTATTCATTTATCTACCTAAAAACAAAATTCAATTGAAGATATTATAATTTTTGTTAAAACTATATTTTTTCCAAGCTTTGGGAAATGTCATTTATCAGATCAGTAATATTTTCAATCCCCACACTTAATCTAATCAGGCCATCATTAATTCCGATTTCCCTTCTTCTCTCAACCTCAATCGAGCCATGGGTCATCGTCGGAGGGTATTCAGCTAGAGATTCAACTCCTCCAAGAGATTCAGCTAAGTAAAATAATTTTAAGTTCTTAAGAAATTTTTCAGCCTCTTCTTGTGAATTCAATTCGAAGGAAACAATTCCACCACCCAATTTCATTTGATTTGATGCGATTCTAAAATTTGGATGGAATTCAAGATAGGGGTAGTATACTTTTCTTACAAGTTCGTTATTTTCAAGGAAATTAGCAATCTCTAACGAATTGGCACTATGTTTCTCCATTCTAAGTGCCAATGTCTTGATACCACGGGAGAGAAGCCAACAATCGAATGGTGAGGGAACAGCCCCATTTGCATTCCGAAGAAAATTTAATTTATCTGCTAATTCATCATTATTCGTCAGCACTATCCCACTTACGAGATCTGAATGGCCCCCTAGATACTTGGTACTTGAATGAACCACCATATCGATGCCATAATCAATAGGGTTTTGGAGATAGGGTGTTGCAAATGTATTATCGACAATAGATATTAAATTTTCATCTTGGGCAATTGTAGCAATCTCTCTAATATCCGTGATTTTTAGCAGTGGATTGGTTGGGGATTCGAACCAAACCATCTTTGTATTGGATTTCTTAACTCGGTGCAAATTAATTGGATCAGTTAAATCTATAAAATCATATTCTATACCAAATCGTTTCATTACCTTATCAAAAAATCTGAAGGTCCCTCCATAAACATCATCACCACAAATTACATGATCGCCTTTGGAAAGTAATTGTTGTATTGTAGCAGTAGCGGCGGATCCAGAGGCAAAGGCAATGCCATATTTTGCATTTTCTAAGGCTGCAACTTGAATTTCCGTTCTTTCTCTTGTAGGATTATTAGTCCGACTATATTCATAACCTTTATGGATACCAACTTCGTCTTGTCTGAATGTTGAAGCTAGATGAATGGGTGGAATAACTGCTCCAGTCTCAATATCTGGTTCCTGTCCTGCATGGATTGATTTTGTCTCAAAATTGTATTTCATAATTTAGATACCTAATATCCTTTTATTAGATTATTCTTCAATCAAATCGCCATATTATCAATTATATCTTGGGTTGTTAATATTCCCACGTGTTTATCATTTTCCTTAATTAATACAACACCTGATTGAACTATTATATGAATCAACTCCGGAAGAGTAGCGTTGATGCTTAAACTTGATAATTTCTCCAAAGAAACACTATCAATTGATTCATCTGGAGAATGGCCGCTTAACAGCTGATTATATATTCTGGATTTTGGTAAAAACATGGGAATGTTATCATCAACCTCAATAACAACCTGATTAATCCTGAATTTTCTTATTTTTTCCAAAGCATCCCCAAGGGTTTGATCGATCTTCACGCAGATCAATGAGAGCAGATTTGCTGGTTTGGATGATAATATTTCTCTAATTGTCTTGGGAGGTGGAAGAAATCCATTTGCCCTTAACCATGAATCAGAAAATATTCTTCCAAGGTAACGTTCTCCTGTATCTGGAAATAATATTACTACAAATTCATTTTCATTTGTGTTTTCAAAATATTTTGCTGCACCAGCTGCAGCCAAACCACTGCTACCACCTAGTAACAAACCATCTTGTTGGGCTAAATCTCTTGTCCATTGAAATGATTCCTCATCATTAACAGTGATTACTTCGTCAATCAAATCAAAATCCACCGTTGCTGGAATAATGTCCTCGCCTACACCTTCTACCTTGTAAGATTTCGCTTTGACATCAGTATTTCTAAATTTGTGGTAATGAGCCAAAATTGAACCCTCTGGATCGACACCAATAATTTTTATCTCCGGGTTTTGTTCCTTCAAGTACTTTGCAACACCGCTGATAGTTCCTCCAGTTCCAATCCCGGCAACAAAATGAGTAATTTTTCCACCAGTTTGCTTCCAGATTTCCGGTCCTGTGGTCATATAATGAGTATATGGATTTGCAGGATTATAATACTGGTTGGCTAAATATGCCCCATCGATTTCGATCGCTAACCTTTTAGCAACTGAATAATAGGATCTAGGATCATCTGGTTGAACCTCTGTTGGGCAGACAATTACTTCACAACCGATAGCATTGAGTAGATTCATTTTCTCAGGACTCATTTTATCTGGCATGACAAGAATTACAGAATAACCCTTTTTGATGCCAACAAGAGCCAAACCCAAGCCAGTATTCCCAGAAGTGGCTTCTACTATCGTGCCTTCTTTCTTGAGCAACCCCTTGTTTTCTGCATCATCGATGATGGTAACTCCAATTCTATCCTTAACCGATCCACCGGGATTAAATGATTCAATTTTCCCATAGAACTGACTCTGAAAATGATTAAATACCTTCAAGCTTACCATTGGCGTATTACCAATTGTATCAACAATCGACTCAACTATATCTGGTGGTTCACTTTGTCGCATAATTAAAGAATTAATTACATAGTTTAAGGTTAATCGGTTGCACCAAAAATTTTTCGAATTCAATTTTCAAAATAAAATCTAATGAATTACATCTAAGGTTTGAAGATTATCACAAAACTTTATGATAATACTATCAATTTCGGGTATGTTGCCTCTAACAAAGTTATTCGGAAAATTACCAGATCGCAATCATCTTCACTGTGTTCAAACCACTAAAGGATATAATATTCTTAATCATGACAAATCAGAAGAGCTATACCATGTTATGTCAAAGACTGCAACAACAAGAGGAAAATATAGAATAAGAGAAGTAAAAGATGCAATTGCAGTTGGAACTATCTCCCGGGAGCAAATTCAAAATGAATATATTATGTTTGATTCTCAGGATCTCGAAATTGGAAAAATTAAGATAAAGAGGGGTAAGGATATTGAGCTAGTAAGTTCTGGAAATACGTATACTGCATCAGACATTGGTAGAGCAAAGAGATTTGATTTCTTGGACAACGACAAAAAATATGTAATTTCTATTGATAAAAAGATTTTAAGTCTAAAAGATGAATATCATATTATGTTTATGGACGAAATTAATAATGTAGTCGCTATAATGGTTGCCATTGCAATTGATGACTATTTTCATCAAGGGATAAAATAATAATGGAATAAAGATTTTACAATTTAAACTAATTGATTTATGATAATTCTCCTTAAGGGATATGATAAATATCGCTAGAATTTATCGGTAGTATACATGGGTATTTCAATTGATCCTACAAAAGCGCAGCAAGTTCAACAAGAATTGAATCTAAAAAATACTTTAGAAAAAATTAATCAAACGATTGTCATTCAATCAGGGAAAGGAGGAGTTGGGAAATCAACGGTTAGTCTTAATCTAGCGGTTAATTTTGCTCAAAGGGGATACAAAGTTGGTTTACTTGATGCAGATATTACCGGTCCCAGCATTCCTCTTATGGCTGGCTTATCCGGTAAAGACGCTGAAATAGAAAATAAAAAAATAATTCCATCGCAGATTCATGGAATATCAATTGTAAGCATGGATTTATTACTGAAAGCTGATACTCCTGTAATCTGGCGAGGTCCTTTGAAAATGGCTGCGATTAGGCAATTTTTAGCAGATGTCAACTGGGGAGACTTAGACATACTTTTTGTGGATTTACCACCTGGAACTAGTGATGAGCCTTTAACAATTGCTCAATTATTTGAAAACATCACTGGAACTGTAATTGTTACAACTCCCCAAAAAGTAGCATTGCACGATGTTAAAAAATCAATCGGATTTGCATCTAAAGTTGGAATGCCGATAGTGGGCATAATTGAAAACATGTCTGGATTGGTCTGTCCCAATTGTGATCATAATATTCCGGTCTTTAAACAAGGAGGAGGCAAAGAAACAGCAGAGGAGTTGGGTTTGGTTTATCTGGGAGCACTTCCTTTGGATCCACGGGTTGTAATAGAGAGTGATGATGGGAATCCTTCTTATCTAAAAGAAGGTCAATTTAGTAAAAACTTCAGTGAAATTAGTGATAAAATCGCTAAATTACTACAATTGGAATGATTGTGAGGTAATGCAGAATATTCAAGGAAAGCGCCGAGAGAAATTTATGGGTAGCCTTTTTTTCTCATCCCCATGATACAAATTATCAATCATTATGCAATAATATTTCCTGTTATATCAAAATTTTATCTAGCCCGATTAATATGAAAATCTTACAATCTATCGATCGATCCAATTTAATTCTTAAGAGTTATAACTGTTAAAAATCCTCTATAAATAAGAAATAAGAATATCGATCATATAACGATCGTAAATCTTTTGGAGATGATATCAAATCGTAAATCCATTTGGTGACGATGTGGACAGTGTTTTTGCTTGGAAAGAACGATTTAAACAGCAAGAGTACCAGACTCAAACACTTCAG
>CAZRLL010000024.1:24131-28141 GCA_964600735.1 uncultured archaeon | reverse complement strand
TTAAATGGTATATCGATCGATTTAAAATTATTTGTACAGCTTTGATAAATGTGTTTTTCCCAATGAGATAGAATAATTACAATTAGTACTTGCTGAAGCGATGAAAATTTCATTTATTCTTTTTTTGTAATATCACTCATCACTCACTTTATATTTTTGAATGAAGCATCTAAAGTTGTGAATATATATGTGTGGTCGATTTTCGCAGGTTATGGGATCAGATATTTTGACAGATCGATTCGGTATCCATGAAATATCAGATGAAATAATACCTAGATACAATATCGGACCGATGAGTATGGTCCCAGTAATTTTTCTACATGATGATAGGAGATTTTTGAAAAAAATGAAGTGGGGTTTTGTACCATTTTGGTCAAAAAAATTAGATATAGGAAACAAAATGATTAATGCTAGATCAGAGAGTATCTTGGAAAATAAATCCTTTTCAAGGTCTTTTAAAAATCAAAGATGTGTTGTCCCAGTTTCTGGTTTTTATGAGTGGAAAAAGATTGGAACTCGAAAACTTCCTTTTCATATCAGATTAAAGTCAAAAGAACCATTTGGTCTAGCAGGTATTTTCAGTGATTGGGAAGGTGATGATGGGAATATTACAACATTTTCAATTCTAACTACAGAACCTAATGATTTGATAGAATCAATACACAAACGAATGCCTGTAATTCTAGCTAAGAAATATGAAAGGACTTGGCTTGCAAAGAATTCAGAAATATCAATGGTTCAAAACTATTTAAAACCGTACCCAAGTGAATTTATGGAAGCATACATGGTTTCGTCCATTGTGAATAACCCAATAAATGAATCGGCAAAATGTATTGAACCTGTTAGTGATATAGAAGATGTATGGAAGACCCAAGATGATGAAGATCAATCATCACTAAATGATTTTTTCTGATCAAAATTAAATTATCAATTTTGTATTTCTACACACCCATAATAGAGAAATATTGTTGAACAGGATTTAAAATTAAAGTTATATTTGAAGATTCGATACAAATAATACAAATTAAGAAATTTCATTTTTTCAATATTTGTACCTCATATTTTCTTTTAATGGATTAAATCTATCATTGAATAATATTAGGTTGTCTATTATTAACTCATAATGGAAATTTATAAAAAATGTACAAAAAGTATATCTTGCGTGGTTCTAGGTATTATTTTAGTTGATAAATCAAATTTTGCCGTATTTGAACATTTTTTAGCAGATTACGAATCGTTTGGGATACCCAAAACTGAATTATTTGATATGATTAATAGTCTCCAGATAGGTAATTCGTTAATTTATAAAACTGTTAAGATCGATAAACTTGAGATCGACAGTAAAACAACATTAATCCTAGTTAGTCCTGAAAACAATCCCGTATCAAATGAAACAAAAGAAAATTTATTGTCAATTACATCAAAAGTGGCTTACGGGGATAAAGAAGCTATTCTTCATATTCTACAGTCTAGATCATCAAATGAATTGACTTTTACGGATATTAATTAATTTGAGATGTCTTGCTTGGTTTCTTAGGTTTTAATACAAATTTTGTGTAGATTATCAAAACAATTATTATGAATGAGAAAAACTTGAATAAATTATTCTCAATTAAATCATCGATTAAGCTGTTTGCAAGATTATCTGATTCTCCATTTTCAATTAATTCTAATTTAGAATCATCCAATTTGGAATATTTATTAATCTCTTTAATAATATCACTAGATGTTGTAATTCCCTGCCATACCTTTCGTAAAATTCCTTCTTCATCAAATAAGTACATTGTTGGTATATTTACGGGTCTGAATTTGTCAATAAATTCACTATTCACATCCAATGCGAAGATCCACTCTGCAGAATATTCATTTTTAAAATTTTTAAGTTTTTCAATTGTGTCTGAATTTGGAGATAAACTAAGAGAAATAAGGTTTAACTGCTCCTGCATGATGTTTTTTACGTTCTTTAGATAGTCCATCTCAATTCTGCAAGAACTACACCATGTTGCCATACCATCCACTAATAGTAATTTTTTAGAAAACATTGAAAAGGATATATTAGTATTTTCTGTTGTTATTACATTAATTTCTGAATAGGCAGAAGAAGGATATAATGAACTAAAAATAATTAAAAAAAGCATAATTCTGAGTGCTTTCACTAAATGAGTATAAGCCCATTGTTGGAAATAAATATTTGCTTCTCGGAAAACGATCAACCATTTTCCGAGTAACTCTAAAAATTAAGTGTAGTAAAACAAAATACGATGAATTTAATCGATTTACTAATATAATATAATCTCTTTAAAATCACATGAAAATTGAAATTTTTGAATATGGTAAATATCCCGATCGAACCATACAATGGTTTACACATATTAAGTCTACAAAACAAAGAGTAATATTCCCAGAAGATAGGTCAATTCATACATATTATGAAGAATCAAACATATTGAAGGAAATTCAAAAGTATATTAATAAAAACAATTTTACTTTATTCAATATCCAAGAAACTTATTTTGATGAGAAATTAATTATTAGATTTTACTTAACCAAGGAGTAATTTCACATATATATTCTAAAAAATAAATTAGTACATTTGATCTAAAGACAACCCAATAACTGCTAGTAACATTAGCTTAAGATATAATAATTTTGTAGTGAATGCATAATCCTTACTTGGATTTTTTATCAATTTGATACTCCTATAGACAATTATTATGTTTATGAAAGATAATGCAACTGGCAAAAATAAGCTTTCTTCTGGGTAAAAGATTATTGGAATAGTCCAAATTATTGCAATGCCCAATAGACTAGAACCCACTATTGCACCCCCTCTTGCACCAAATCTAACAGCAATTGTTTTAACACCTGCCGCTTCATCACCTTCAATATCAATTATGTCTTTGATAACTTCCCGGCCCCAATTCCAAAAAAAAGCATATAGGCCAATTGATTCTACTTGCAGAGTCAATCCAGTATTAACCACAATGTCTGCATAAATAAAAAGAGCCCATACGTTATATCCGATAACTAAATTGCCCCAGATTCCACTTTTCTTGATATAAAGATTGTATATATCAAGAATGAATGCATTACTCAAAGCCCAGAAAAATGAAATAGGAAAATCTAGATCTAATCTACTATCAGCTATTAATCCAAACGAACATGCTAGTATTATTAAAATTACAGCCCATAATTTTGCGTTCTTCATACTTATAATATTTGAAGGTAGAGGTCTATTTGGAGAATTAATCTTATCGATCTCTAAATCAACAATATCATTGTGAACCATAGAATGGGCAGTCGTAAAAAACGCTGCTAAAGATATAAATGTATATGTTATGGGATTAAGTGGTTTATCATCTACTCCAAGGGCTAAAAACATCGCTGCAAAAACTGCCACGGCAGCAGTAGTAGCATTCAATGGCCGCGTTATCCAAAAATAAGCTTTCAGTTTTTTTTGAACAGAAACATTCATAGTTTCACTAGAGGTCATTTTGTATTCTTTCTTTTCGAAATTTCTTCTATCAGTATTTGGATTTATGTCAGAATGAATATGGATTACACAATTATTTATGATTATTTTTTGACTTTATTTCGGGTTTGATTCTTTACTTTCAATTTCCTTCCAGCTAACAACCATCGGCAATCTATCAGGTACACCTACCATGCCAAGTGTATTTCCCTTATACGCTGCAATATTATTCCACCAACCAATAACAAAACCTTCAAGTTCCGACTTAATTTTGCTTATCAGACTTCCATCAATGCTTCTAATAATAGCCAGTAAGTCACCTTTTTTAAAAAAGTCACCCGGATTTTTTTGGAAATCAATAATACCTGTTTCATTTGCTAGTGGGTAGGATAAATACCGATAATATTCTTTGCTTTTTATTACAGATACACCGGTAATTGGTTTAAAATTTCCAACTAGCATCTCAGACCAGCGCATAAGATTTACCAAACTAGTAATTGCCGCATCTCTACAATATGGATCTGCTGCTTTCATTGGA
>CAZRLL010000024.1:0-24121 GCA_964600735.1 uncultured archaeon | reverse complement strand
GGTACAAGAAGGAATTCGTAATTTGTTCAAGGTTGCTCCACTTGTTGATCGATGTAATTTATCTTTGACATATCGTTTAGCAGGACTTTCAACCACTACAGTGAGTCCCATCGCCTCGACCATCGACTTTGTTTTCTCAAAGAGAGATTGAGCTTCATCTTTATCATCGTCAAATAAAACTCTATCTAGAAAGATGAAGGGAATAGATAATACACTGAATGTATGGAGATCTACATGGTAGTCAGGAGATATTTTTTCAATCTCTTCAAATAGTGCTTTCCATGCATCTTCTTGGGGACTGCTTTTCTTATGTTCATAATATTTGTCTAACCAATCAGTCTCGTCCGTTTCTTCTTTTTTCAATGGATTACTATCAGGCCATTTTCGATTGGGATCTGTTTGATCAAATTGAGGATATCGAGTACCTGCTCGATGACCAGATGGATTTAATGAAGGTAAACAAATTACTCTACCATTTAGCTGATTCAAATCCAATTGTTCTAGCAATCGATGAATTATGATTATACCAATTACCTCATCACCATGGATATTACTGGTAATCAGTAATGTTGGACCTGGATTAATACCGGTGGCCACAATAAGGGCAAGTTTTTCTGTATGGCCCGTAGGATGTTCAATTAGATCATAATAACCACGACTGATTTTTCCAGGGATTTCTTCTACACTGCCCAAAATATAAGACATTATGAACGAATGAATTCTTTTAAATCCAAAAATATTAGGATTGTTCTTTCGAAAATGGTTATAGACTGGAATAATTCCTATGTATTCTCGGGTTATTAATACGCTCGATTTTCCGCTTTCCTATCGAATGATGAGTGTATTAATTTATATTTTTTATTTGTCCCGGGTGATACTATCTACGAAAGAAGGAATGACTCCAATCATTCCCAATCTAATATTTACTCTATTTTGTAACTTGTTGATGTTTGTTTTAACAATGATATCACAGGAAAAACAGTCATTTTACTATGACAATCGCATGTTGATTAAACGAATAATTCTAGCATCCATTCCCCCAATTCTAGGGATCAAAATTCTAATCACATGGATAAAGAAACAAAGGGAGCAAGGGACAGAGTTCACTGTTTATGCTGGAGGGATTCTGATTTTAATTGTCTTATCAATTTTATCAATCCAATCAATCTTATTGTTAATTCTGATATTCATTTTGGGAGATATCGCTGGACATGGGTTTTATCTACTTTCTTTGGGAATGTGGGGTATTATTGGAATTACGATTGCAGATATGAAGGTTTTTAGAGGTTCAAAAGAAAACAAAAGAATTAACAAACTAATACAATATATGGTAAAACTGTATTTGACACTAAATAGAAGGATTATTTTGATTCTAACAATATTAGTTATTATGATTGTTTTATCAATTATCACAGACACACATAATGTAACACCTGTGTCATGGTAAAGTTTAATGTTCTAACTTAATTTCTGGTAGGATCTTTTTCAACCAATTAGGTAACCACCAGTTCCAATCTCCTAATAATTTCATAGCTGCAGGTAATATAATTATTCGACTTATAGACGCATCAACGACTATTGCTATTGCCATCGCAAAACCCATCGTTTTGAGAATAACCATCGGTGACATTGCAAATACCATAAATGTTGCGACCATAATTGTTGCGGCAGACGTAATGACCCCAGCAGTTTTAGCAAGTCCGATACCTACGGCTTCATCCATATCCCCACTCTTTTCATATTCTTCTCGAATACGGGAGATAATAAATATTGAATAATCCATTCCAAGACCAAGGATTGTAGTAAATAAGAACACCGGGATAATAAATACAATACCACTTTGCTCAGCCTCCCATAGCGTTACTCCTAATAATTCAATATTTTGTATATGACCATCTTGAAAAATGTAGACTAAAGCACCGATAGCGAAAAGAATTGATCCTCCAATTGTAATTATAGCTTTGATTGGTAATATAATGCTCCGAAATATTATTAGAAGCGCAATAAATATAAGTACAACAGCAACTGCTAACATTTTTGGAACATCCGCGTATAATTCATCCATGGAATCGGTAAAAGCTGCACTAAATCCAGTTACATATACATCAAATCCACTAAAATGTTCGCTCACTTTCTGCCGGAGAACCTTTACTAAGTCAAATGCAGCTGGTGCACCTGGATCGAGATTTGAAGTCAACTCAATAATGAGCGTGTTATTACCAAATTCATAATTGATATACTTTTCAGAATTACCAATAAATTGGTATTTTAACGGATTTTCCGTCGCATTACCAGGAGAGTTTAAAATTCCCTGAACTTCAGTAAGGTTAAATATTGTGGGTGCAGGATTTGAATCATGATTTGATATCATCGATAATGTTGAAATCGTTTCGAATTTCAATAAATCTCCACGTCTTTTCTTTGAAAAATTCATTGACCAATTTCCAAAATCATTAACAGAGTCGATTAAGTCAGAATTAAATATACTGTTAGCTGTTTTTCCGTCAATAACAATAGAATAAGGAGTTAGTGCTCCCAAATTAAATTCATCGAATAGGATTTCAAATCCTTCTCTGGCCTCTGTACCCTTCGGTAAATTTTTCACCATGTTGAAACCAAGATCTGCTTGAGATGAAAGCACAATAAATGGAGTAATTGTAATTATACCAATAACTAGAAACACCCAAGGATACTTCATAACCATCTTGGACCAGCGAACCCAAACACTTTCCTTTATCCTATTTTCCTTTTGTGCATTAATATCTCGCCTTGCACCAGACATAAAGTTTGGCCAATCAAGCCCCTCTCCAAATAAACTCAATATTGCTGGAGTTAAGGTTCTTGCAGTTAATATTGAGAAAGATACAACCGTCGAGACTCCAATTGCCATACCCAATGTGAATTCAGATCCAAGCACTAACATGGCTCCAAAACCAGTTATTACAGTAAATCCACTAAACATCACTGCATTCCCCGCAGTTGCGTTCATTACTTTAGCAGACTCAACTTGGGCGAGTTTTCTATTTTCCTTTGTCCAGTTATCATTCAATTCGTATTCTGCCTTTCTCTTACGGTATTCCTCACGAAAACGAACCATGCTAAATAGATTATAATCCACAGCGACTGCTATGCCAATCATTGCAATTATGCTTGGTAAGAAATCATTTATCGCAAATAAACCAGTTTGTCCAAGTAGATAGGTAATCAAATATGTGGGGAACAAAGCAGCAACCATAGAAATTAACGGTAAGAAAATCCCCATTGGGCTTTTGAAAACAAATGCCAGTATAATGATAATCACAAGGACCGCAATTAATTCAGAATTTTCAAAGGTTGTTTCTGCTACTTCCATCGTGTCGACAAAATTTGCCACTGTTCCGGTCAAAATATAATCGATAGCTTTTGCGTCTTCCTTCGATGGCATGAATAACGCCATTGCTGGCCCAAGTATTGATTCTGTAAATTCATAGAATGCATCAATATCCATTAAGAGATGACGAATTGTTTCTACATGATCTGCAAAGTCCTCTATACCACCCCCCTCTAGTGATAATGTTGATGACATAATAGAAATCATCCCATTTTGTTTATTTGCCGATACCATTGAAGAAGCAAAGTCAGTTTGCCCAGCCATTATTAATAATGGTTCAGAAAAAATTTGGTCATATTCCAAATTGAATATAGACTTATTAAGAAACATAGTTAGATATAACGTTAAATTTCTCCACTTACTTGAAGTAATATCTTGTGTGTCTGCAAGGGGACGAAGACTTAGTATAACAGTGTGGCTTACCTGATCACCAGAAATGTTAAACCTTTCTTTGATGAGTTCAGAACCTACGTAGGATTCAGTATCATCTCCGGTAAACTCTTCACTGCTCTCTACTCCCTCTGTTAATAATGAACGAGCTTGAATTGAAATTAAAATTAAAAATACCCATATTAAGATTACCAAAATATACTTATTTTTCTTAAGTTCATTTAT
This sequence comes from uncultured archaeon, assembly GCA_964600735.1. Taxonomy (GTDB): domain Archaea; phylum Asgardarchaeota; class Heimdallarchaeia; order Heimdallarchaeales; family Kariarchaeaceae; genus LC-2. The sequence continues at coordinate 20,136 of CAZRLL010000024.1, read as the reverse complement.
GCCTATTTTACCCACAAACGAAGGATGTGATATCTATTTTTAAAAGTTCCAAAAGAGATACTTATCATCATATTTTATTAAAGTTGCTGGTGCATCATTAAAAGGAAATATCGACGGAATTACCATATTAGATTCATAAATCGATAAATGACCAATAAATGATAATTTCATTGATATATTGATTGAATTTGGTAAATCATTCTCTGCATTCCTGAATCACAATAAAATTGAATATTATGTTTCTTTTTAATTCAAAAGGTTTAATTGGTCAGATTTTTTACAACTGAACGGATTTTGTTTTGTTTTTTAGGCTGAGTTGGTCAGGTAAGCTTTTTTAGTATATGTAAAAATTACAATTAAGAGTGGGCTTTTAACTGATAGAAAAAACTTTACAAAAAAGTGCTAAAACAAATGAAATACTGGGAGATTATTATTTTCCCATTAAGGAAGTAGCGGAAGAGGCAATTAAGGAAAAAAAAGGTCGATCAGCTGTACACCTTACGCATTTTTGGTGGGGCCGTAAACCATTAATTGCGGCACGAGCAGCTATTCTTTCAGCATCTTTACCAAAATCATGTGAAGATCGGATTTTGGAATACTTAGGATTGCATGATTCAATAAAAGACAGGAAAAAACGGGCATATCATCATTCTGGTAATATTGAAGAGCTGAGAATTCATTATCTATCAACCTTTGGCAAATCAAGACCATTACTGCTTGATCCATTCGCAGGGGGAGGTTCCATTCCCTATGAGGCATTAAGACAAGGATTTGATGTTATCGCATGCGAATACAACCCGGTGGCTTGGTCGATACTTCAATCAATAATTGAATATCCTAAAAAGTATGGAAACTTGTTGCCTGAAAGAGTACATGTTGCATTTACTGAACTGGTTGGTGAATTGAAGAATAAAATAAATCAGTATTATCCAAAATTTGGAGAATATTTTATATCGACATATATGTACGCATGGGGGGTCGAATGCCCATTCTGCTTTAATCGAGTTCCACTGGTTAATAATTGGGAATTAAAGAAAAAGCTTGTCAAACACTCAAAATTGAAAAGATTCGATTGGGTTTATATGTATCCTACTTTTGAAAATAATGAATTGTCTCTTGAAATCGTCGAGGAAATGGGGATTAACCATCCGACCAAATTGATGGAAGGAACAGTAATCAGGGGAAAAGCAAAATGCATGGGTTGCCAAAATATTATTTCAAATAGGCATATAGTTGAAGATATACGCCAAAATAGATTCGAATTTCCTCTTGTGATGGTTCTGATAAAGGAAAATTCTAATGGAAAAAAGTATATCCCCTTTAGCAAGAAAAATATCGCGATTTGGGAAAAATGTAAAGAATATGAAAACCTAATAAAACCGGGAATATTACCTGAGTTTTCAATGCCATTAAAAATTGTACCTGCTGCAAGATATCTTGATACTTGGGATCAGTTAGCAAATTCAAGACAAAAGATTTTCTTCTATAATTTTATACAGACGGCTTTGGAAATTGCTGAAAGGAAATCAAGAGAATGGGGAAAAGAATGGGGACAAGTTATTGCCCTTTATTTTGCCTTAGTATTGGGTAAGTCGATCGATTTTAATAGCAGATGTACTTCTTGGGCATCAAAAGAGGGAATTCGTAATTCGTTAGCCTTTAGAAGGCCGAGTATGGTTTGGGATCACTGTGAAATTAATCCATTTTCACCTAAAGGATCAGGAAATCTGAAAACAATAACAAATAATATTATGAATGGTATAAAACAAGCTTGTAAGGATTTGGAGAATACACCTGGATCAATCGATATTTACTATGGAAGCATGTTAAATATGGACCTCCCTCAAGTTGACTTGATAGTAACTGATCCTCCTTATGCGGACGATATTCAATATCCAGAGCTTTCAGAGTTTTTTTATGCATGGGAACAAGCAATACTATTACCATTTTTTCCATTTCTTCCTCAAGGATCCCCTCCAAGTTCTGAGGACCTTTCAGTTAACAATATTGATAGAAATCAGGAATTTGCAGAATTTGGAATGACAATGGCTTTCTCAAAAATTATAAAATTACTAAATGAAGGTGGAAGACTTAGTCTATTCTTTGCCCATGGTAGTTTAAATGTGTGGAATTTCGTTGTAAATGCATTAATTAAATCAGGATTTACCATAACATCGACTTTTCCAGTCCACACAGAAAGTCGTGATAATGTAATAGCCCTTGGAAAGGCTTCATTTATGACCTCTACGCTTATTATTGCTATAGTAAGGGATACAAATCAAATAGGCTACTATGAAGAAATATACGAAGATATCAAAGATTATGCAACAAAAATTATTAAATCATTTTTTGATTATGGATTTTATGGCTCTGATCTCTCAATGGCTGCATTAGGTCCAGTACTGAAAAAAATTAGTGAGTATAGTGAAATTAAGAGTATCAAGGGAACAATGAAAATTTCTGAAATATTATCAATGGCAAGTGAAATAATATTTGATTTAACAGTAGGTAGCAATGTACTTGCTTCTGTGGACGATATCACCCGGAGTTACCTTTATTCAAGATTATCGGGTCAAAAGGTAATGAGTCATGATAGATTGCAATTAATGTCTAAAAGTTTGAATGTAAACATCAATATTATTAGAGAATCAACTATTTTTGAAGAAAGAAGGGTTGGTAAACATAAATCTTATTTCTTGAAAAATTATCAAAACAGGGAAATTGAAGGAAATTCAATAATTGACCAGATACATAAAGGATTTGTAGCTTATGAACTTGGTGGAAACACTGCATTTTGGAATCTAATTAAAGATGACCAACATCTTGTTAAAGAGGTACTTAACCTAATTACTTATGGCATTGAAAGAATTAAACTAGCACCTGAAGTGGATCCAGATACGCATTTAGCAAAAATGATCTGTAATATAAATGGTTGACATTACTACGTTTATAAAATATTTATTAAAGGGAGATTCGCAGAAACGGATTTCTGTTTTAATTTATGGCTGTTAATATGTATTTAAGAGAAATTATTAGGTTTTATTAAAATCTATATTTGAAAATTAACTATTTCAATATTATCAAAATTTACTTTCTGAAGCGTCTGAATATGGGGATGGCTAGGATGGCCAATAGTGCTGGGGCAATTGGTATCGGAAGGAAACCGTCGTCTTCACTTTTATCCTTTCTAACTCCAATTCCAAAATTTTCATTATCACCAAAGGTTCCTACAACAGAGAAACCTTGGGTTGCATTATCTAATGCATAGAATTCAGCCACTGGGAGATCAGTTAACACTACATGAACATCTCCATTATCAAGTGCCTGGATAGCATCTGGGAATAAAGAAAATCCAGAAACAACTGCTGCAAAATTATCAGCAGCATATAAGTCACTAGTTGTACCAGATTGTAATCCTATTTTAATACTAGCATCATCTAAATCAGCAGCAGAAGAGATTGTGACTGAGGCATTATCAAGAGTTCCTCTAAGAATTGCCTGTTTACTTGTGTAATAACAACGAGTGAAATCGATTTCTTTCGCTCTAGACTCAGTTTTTGTCATTGACGAAATTAATGCATCAAATTCACCAGTTTTAAGATTTGGGATGATTGGATCCCAATCTGAATTTTTCATCTTTGAAGTAATGGTTTTTCCATAAGCAGTAGAAAATTCTTCAGCAATAGCTTTTGTCATATCGACATCAAAACCAATGGGAGTTGTACCATTCATGTATTCCATTGGAGGATATGACATATCTGATCCGAAAACAATTTCGCCAGCGGCTATTATATCAGCAAGTGTACCAGAATCCGGTGCATCAGGAAATGATGTAGCAGTATCTGATGTACTATCATCCACTAAGACTGAAGCTGAAGACATCCATTTGGAATAAATTTGATCGTATTTAGCCCCATCAATTATTATTTTAAAGGCAGCATCTAGCGCATCTAGAAATTCTTGATTTCCAGTATCCGCAGCATATGTTGAAGTCGGAGAAGCTCCGATTGCCAACACCAACAGTATGATTGTTGTTTTAATAAACAGTTTATTTCTGTATTTCATTTTATATCTATCTCAAGAAATGAGATGTTTAATTTCAATAATGTAAATATATAATCTTTATTAGGAAAAAAAAGCTAATTCACAAAAAATTTCATTTAACAAAAACAATGGCTCTTTTTACGACTAATGTTTTTTAATATTGTGTAATATTGAAATCCTATGCAGAATCCCTTATCTAAACATGATATTCGAATTTATAGAATCATATTGATTATAGCTCTTTCTATGGTATTCATTTCTGCTTTCTATGCAAATGAATCATTTAATTTTGTCAATGCACAGAACTCACAAGTTGGTTGGGATCTTCAAAATAGTTCGACAAATGAGACTTTACGGGGTGTAATTAGTAAGAATTTGAATACTTCTTGGGTGGTGGGAGATAATGGTCTTATTTTAAAAACAGAGAATAAAGGTGCAACATGGATAAACGAAAATATTTCTAAGGAGGTCAATCTTTACTCAATTGATTTTTTTAATGACAGTTTAATGGCTGTTGGATCAAAAGGGGCAATTTTCAGAAAAAATTTGAGTACTGACTGGGAGGATATTTCAAATTCAAATGATAATTTATATAGGTCAATATCAATCCCTTTCGCCAATAATGCTACATTTAATGGAACAATAGCGTTTATTGCTGGTGAAAAGGGTGAAATTTGGAAGACCATAGATGGTGGTTCTAATTGGACATTATTGACTACTGGGACAACGGTAAACCTATATGATATTGATTTTATTAATTCGACTCATGGATTAGCAGTAGGAGAAAAATCAACGATAATTGGCACCACAAATGGGGGAATAACTTGGGAGATTCGGGATCCAGAGATCGAAACTGAAGAAATTTTGCGTTCAGTTTTTTATTATAGTGCAAGGAAAGCTTATATTGTTGGTGACAATGGGGTTTTTCTAACAAGTGTTGCACAGGGAAATACAGCTGCGAGCTGGGATTGGATTGTGATGTTAACTAATACGAATATCCAATTTAATGCAATTTTTGCCTCTTCCCAAAGCAGAATGTGGATTGTGGGATCAAATGCAACAGTTTTGTATTCGACTGATGCATGGGGTACTCATAGCGAACAAATATTAGATATTAAGGATTCCAGTGTGATTTTATTTGATATATCTATGGAAAAAGGGACACATGGCTGGGTTGTAGGCAGCAAAGGAATTATTTTAAATACCGATGACAGGGGCATTGCTCCAACAGTGGGAATAAAAGTCGCTGATTATTCTGATTTCAACTTATTTTTTGATTACGTTACACCTTTACTAATGGACGGTTTTGTGGGTATGTTAAAGATTATATTTTTTAGCATGATACTGGGATTTGTATTAGGTATCACTATTGCTCTATCTAAAACAGTTGACAATTTTATTTTAAACCTCATAGGAACTATTTATACAGATATAATAAGAAATACACCCTTGCTAGTACAACTGTTTATTATTTATTTTGGATTGCCTGAACTCAATATTGACGTGTCATTTGATGGGAGGATAGAAAGGGAATTTATGTCTGCAATATTAGGTCTAGGGATAAATAGCGGTGCTTATCAAGCAGAAATAATAAGAAGTGGAATCCAAGCAATTCCATCTGGTCAGATGGAAGCAGGGAGAAGCGTAGGTTTAACTTATTTCCAAACTATGAGATTAGTTATTTTACCTCAAGCTTTGAGGTTAACAATACCTCCACTGGGAAATGAAATGGTAAACTTAACTCTAAACTCCGCTTTAGTAAGTGTAATTGGCTATTTTGAATTAACTAGGGCAGGTAGATTAATAATTGCAACAACATTTATGAATTTTGAAACTTGGGGCTTCGTTTTGCTATATTACTTCGTTATAACCTATAGTCTTACAAATTTATTGAGATGGATTGAGCGAAAATCCAAGATTCCAGGTTTAGGAGCAGACTGAGGTGAAATTATGTCAAATGAGGAAATAATATCAGAATCAAGTGAGTTAAATCGAAAAAAAGCGCAGGGTAATCCAATATTAAGTATAAACCAATTGGTCAAACATTTCGGTCACTCTGTAAAAGCAGTCAATGGAGTATCCTTTGAAGTTTATCAGGGAGAGGTTGTTGTTATTATCGGCTCATCTGGTTCAGGAAAAAGTACAGTGTTAAGGTGCATTAATAGATTAATAGATCCAACTGATGGTGAAGTTTATTTGGAAAATGTAAAAATAGATCCAAAAAAATGTGATATAAATGAAATCAGATCCGAAATTGGGATGGTTTTCCAATCTTTTGAATTGTTTATGCATCTGACGGTAATACAAAATGTTATGCTCGGATTGACACAAGTTTGTAAGTATAACAAAAAGAAGGCGAATGATATTGCCACTCAAGTAATTGAGAAAGTCAACATGATTGATAAGGTGGATGCCTATCCTGGAGAGTTATCTGGTGGTCAGAAACAAAGAGTTGCGATTGCTCGTGCTTTAGCAATGACTCCCAAGGTGATGCTTTTTGATGAACCAACTTCTGCGTTAGATCCTGAACTGATGGGATCAGTGCTTGAATCAATGAGAACACTGGCAAAAGAAGGTATGACTATGGTAGTTGTTACTCATGAAATTGGATTTGCTAAGGAAGTAGCTGATTGGGCAATTTTTATGGATGAGGGAGAAATAATTGCGCAAGGAACACCCGAAGATACATTGTTTAATCCAAAGAATGAAAGATTAGTAAAATTCTTGAGTAAAGTATTGCATTGATTTATATTTTTGATTTAATTTAATTCGAATAAATCTTCAGCTAGAATTCTACAATAAGAAATTTAAGATAATTGTAAAAATACTTCAATTTCTCAGGATTATTAGAAAATAATTCTTTGTATATGAACTTACAATGCTCGGAACACTTCAACTCTTTTAGATCTTGGCCTATTGATTACAGTCTTTTTATCGCAATCTGGACAAGCTAATCTTAGATCAATTTTCTTGGATGTCTTGGAAGACATTTTAGTTTGAGTGACAGGTTTTTTAGAATATCGACCTAGATTACCATGACCTCTTCGTCGATGTTTCATTCGTCGATGAGACCAGTTAAGACCCCCACTTCTCCGTCCTCCCTTTTCCTGCTTTACACTCATTAATTTGTGCGCTTTACAATTTCTGCAGTATGCTGAAAATTTATTTGGTATTCGCACTATTATCTCCTGCAATTTTCAAATTACGATTAATGTTTAAAATATGTTGTTAGGGATCACAATTATTGTTATTAGTGTATGAATTACAGATGGTGTAATCAGAATATTCCAAGTCTATCTAAATCAAAAAAAGTTAACTTTTTGTATTCATAAGTACATCAATCATTTTCCATGGGATAATTCATAATCTTTAAGAAAATAAGTTTTTTTGTTGACTTGAGATATTCTTGAGTGCATGGAACGACATTAAGAAGGATTTTTCGCAAATCAAAGACGAATGGTTATCCTTAGACCCAGCTATTCGATTATTAGATATTCTATCTTTACTTGGAGTAATAATTTTCGGACTTACATTTATTACAGTTTCTGTATTAGAAATTACAGTCACATTAACGAATATGGCGTTTATGATCTATCCAATCATAATATCTGGATATATTTTCGTACTTCGAGTGAAACTGAATGATCCTGATGCGGATAAATATGCCGCTAGGAAAGAATTTTTTAGCTTAGTTTTATTAACTACCTTCTTGGTAGTTCTCGGGTTTTTCTATGCTTTTATACTCGATAGTTAAATCAAACAATTCCTAATATTTTATACGAATTAATGATTAAAACCTAAGTTCGATCGATTAATTTTTCTTTAATTACTTCTCACTTCAACTGTGTCAAAAGGAGAAGATGTTCATGCGTACACTCGGTTGTTAAAATTCCAGAAGAAAAGGTATGGAGTAGGTATAATCGATATATTGATATTATTACTTGCATTATTTTTAATGATCGGTGTAACTTTATTATTGACAAATTCTGCATCTGGGGGTGGAGGAACGCTGATATTTATCGTCGGAACAATTTACACAATATTATTGATAATAGCTTTTTTAGATTACAGTCTAAACCTTGGATTATTCCGCGAAAATGGGATGTATTACTCTTCTGCTATCATTTTGGGAGCTGTCCTCTACTCGGTGATAATATCACTATTTGCAGGGAATCTTTTCCCCGATAATAATCGAAGAGACCTTTTAGCTCTTTTCAGTCTGGTAAATATGCTACTAAATGGTGGAATAATTTCTTATTATATCACAACCACAACCCCTACTAGAGAAGGCAAGGAAGAGATGATACTAAGATTATCCGAAATGCGAAAAGAGATCTCTAACGTTCCTATTGCTGATTTAGGATCTAAACAAGCTGTTGAAAAGTCATTAAAATGGATCCAATTTCAACAAAGATCAGACAGTATATGGGGTGAAAAAAATCCGTTATATGAAACCGCTGTAATTTTGAATATGTTTACCCAGATGGGAAAAGGCATAGATTATTCATGGAAGGCATTTGTTGACGGGATGGAAGAAACCCATACGGTTGAACAAACCTATTATTTAATATTAGAAGCATTAGATACAGCATCAATTGAACCCTCGAACGAAATTTTAATACCATTACTAGCTGTAACAGAGATAGATAACCAATTCACTGATATAAACCACGAAGTTATGATTGAGTTTAAAGAATCCTTAGATAGATATACAGAATGGGAATTTGTCAAAGATATACAGAGATTCGATGAAACAAATGAAAGAATTGATGAAATTCCTATTATTCTAACTATGGGAAAAATATTTTTATTGAAAATGGATTATGAAACAGCCCAAAAATGTGCAGACATACTTGCTAATACATTTGGTATTTTGATCAATAGGGCTGCTACTCGGTTTAATGTTACCAGTGATAAGGAAATTTCAAATTTATTGCTAGGTAAAATGTACAATGCTCTTGTGGGATTAGTAAGAATAAAAACCCCAACTATCACAGAAAATGTTGGGACTAGTTTGGATACTAGTGATGATTTTAGTGTCCCAGATATTGAAAATATTGACTTTGATGAGAGTATGGGTCTTTCAGATTTAGATTTAGGAGTGCCGGGTTTGACCGGTTTAGCTGATGATTTATCCATTGATAAACAAGATAATTTAGATGATGATCGCCCACAAATCAGAATAGGTACAGCATTAGCATCTATTCGAGGTTACATAAAAGAAAAGCAATCCATTGATGGGAGTTGGAGTGGGAACCTTGAACATACCTCGGAGTGCTTGTTAGCAGTAAGTGATCAGGAAAGCTCCGAAAGCGATTACATTAAATCTGCCGTCCATTATCTGTTGGCATTGCAGGAAAAGAACGGTTCTTGGCAAAATGATATAATTCTCACTGCTAAAGTTGCATCAACTTTGGATCAAATTAATCGAACAGTAGATCTGGGTGCATTTTAGGGGATTTTTGGTGGGAATATATGAGGTTTCATGGGTAATTCTAACTTTGACCTGTTTATGCATTGCAACGATTGAGGATATCAAAAATCGGAGTATTCCAGATAAAATATGGTTAGTTCAAATAATCGGGGGTTTATTACTTTTGATATTTTGGATGAATTCCAACATATCAACCGAATCGAAACTATTAGCAATAATAAATATCACAATTGCTTTTATCTTTGCATATATCTTTTTTATTGTAGGAAGCTTTGGAGGAGGAGATAGTAAAGCGATTATAGCTATTTCAATTTCTTCTCCAGTTGCGATAGCAGATAATTTATCAGAAGTAGAGATCCATTTTCCCTCCATCGTTTATATTCTTGCCAACATGATGGTTGGATTGATATTTTTCACGATTATATTATTAGTTCTCAATCTATACCAAATAAAACGATTTGGTCCCTTATTTGGAGAAACCTCGGGATCATTACTATCTAAATTGAACGTATTATTGTCGTCTAGAAGGATCGCCGCGTCTCAGGTAGAAAACTTAAGGCATGAGGATCCTGCTGAGATATTTGATGGTATTCGTTGGAAATTGTATACACCGATATTTACCGAACCAATGGAGGATGAAGAATTTGAAAAAGTTGAAAGAGAGGTAAGAGAAAAAGCAACAACCGATGTAAGAGAAACATCTCGCTCATACCTTTGGACTCGTCCCCAACCCCCGGGATTATTATTTATGACTGCGGGGTATGTTTATTGGGTATTTTTAGGAAGTCCACTAGCATATTTTTTGAAATTTTTATGAAATAATTTTAGGTCTGAGATCTCGATTCTTAAAAATCATTTGGTTCTTTTTTTGTTTATACAAAAATGATTTGCGTGGTTTTATATGCCAATTCTATTTCAGGTTTAGAAAAACAAGCGACCAGAGCCCTTGAATTAGACGTGCAAATCATTGAATATCGACTTGATGGTTTACCTGAATTGGATACTATCAAGATTAAAAATTTGGTGGAAAATATACCATGCAAATCAATCATCAGTATTAGATCGGAATGGAATAATCAAGACATAGTTTTACCTCAACCTGATAGAAGAAACTCATTGCGTAGCCTAATGAAGATTAAACCAGATTACATAGATTTGGAATATCCTATTGATATGCCTTGTATTGAAGAAGTGGAGGGGCAAACCAAAGTAGTTTTATCAATGATGGATTTTTATGGAATGTCCAAAATTGCTATTGATCCTGTCGTATCAGTTGCTACGAGATTTGATTACGTAACTGTAAAAATTTCGGCGACTCCCAAATCAGTGGCTGATTTGAAACAACTTTGGAGCTGGTCTAAGTATTTGCATAAGAAAAAAATTCCAAATTTAGTTATTGGTATGGGACAGCTGGGTCAGATTAGCAGGATAAAATCGAGAGAGATGGGTAATACTTGGACTTATGGAAGAATAAGTGATCAAATGGGAGAACCTATGCTACCAGGAATGATTGATGTAGGTTTTCTTCAAAAGGCGTTTTCGGATGAATCTTGGCATTTAGCAGCTTTTGGTAATTTAACAGAACAAAATATCTTAAAATCTATGTATACCAAAATATTGGCAATATCGAAACTAAATGGCATTTTTTTGAATATCCCCATAAAAAACAATCCTGAGCTTGATCAAATGCTACTCTGGGTGGAAGATGGATTACTTGATGGGATTGCCATAACATCACCTTGGCAAGAGAATGTGAGATCCAAACTGAATTATATTGATACTTCAGTTATTAGGGCTGGAACCTGTAACTGTGTAGCAATCACCAAGAATGGATTAACTGGATTTAATACGGAAATTGAAGGCATTAAACGCTGTTTGGAACCATTTTCAATTCGCAGCCTGAAAAGAGTATATATCGAGGGGACAGATCGTATAAGCAAATCAATAATCTCTGCAGTTAGAGAAAATGCTGAGTTAATTGTTATCAGAGGAAGTAATGACCAGCAGTTGAATGATATCAAACTGGATTTTCCCGAAGTCATATCAGCCAAAGATTCTTTTACCGATCATTTTGATCTGATTGTTAATTGTGCTAAACCTGAAATGGGATTTGAAAATGTAATTTCCATTCCTACGATGATTATCGATAATGCTAAGGTTGTTTTTGATCCAGTATCCAGAATTAGCAGTAAAAACTCATTATTTATCAAAGCGAATAAGAATCAAATACCTACTGTTGATGCTTGGACATATTTTATCAATACTTCTATACGATCCTTTGAATTGTGGACCAAACGTTCAGTTCCTTCGTCAGCATTAAAAATTGATAATTTTGCCATGTTTGATGAAATAGATTTAGATTTTATGTATAATTAATGAAAATCTACTATAATTTTTTCGGTGTTTTGTGAGTAATCTTTTATTTAATTAATTTTGCTCTTGCAATGTATATCATTAAATTATATGATATCTTATGGTGATAAAAAACAATGGCGAACAATGATCAAATAATTGGAGCTCATAAAGTCGTACGACTAACCATTCCCAACCTCGAATAGATGTACAACTTCTTGTCCTATTTCGGAAAAATGGCAGAACCTAATTGTCCATGTCGAAAATGTAGCACTTGTATTTGTGGTGGTAGAGTTAGAAGATGTAGAAGGTGCAACGTAGGAATGAAAAGAGTTAACCTTAGTACTAGAGTATAGTACTAAAGCTTTACAATTTTCTTCCCTGCTGAAAGAGAGGCAGAAGCATTAAAACGAGTCGAACCTCCACCAGCAAAATATCATTGATTTAATGTGTTTGTACTACGGTTGAAAGTTTGGGGGTGTTTGAGTTTCGATTCGTGAATTTATATTTCAGATGGATTTAAGATAATTTTCACTTCATGATAAATTATTAAAAAATTTATTAAACACGGCCGTTAATGCAACCGAAGACACAGAAATCAAGATAATTTCTATCGAACGACTAATTATATTCATCCAATAATGACAGACAATACTCAATGACCGGACAATAACGTTCACATACATATACCGATGTGCATATACTGCAATATACCTTCCAATTTAGGTTTATGTACAATTAATGAAAATCTCCTTTACTTTCTTCGGTCTCTCGTGAGTAATCTTTTATTCAATTGTTTTTGTGCTTGCTTTGTATATCAATTAAATGATGATGGTGAAAAAATACAATGGCGAACAATGATCAGATAATCGGGGGCATAATGGCTATTATCGGGGCAATTGGCATAATATTAGAATTATTTTTTCTAATAATAACACCCTTAATAGATAAAGACACGATAAAGCCATTTGATACAGCAATTTACTGGGCTATGGCAATTCCATTATTTCTTGGAGTGGCCGGGGTGCTCGCAATCGTGCTCTGGATCGGTGTCACAATGATCCAAACCCCGCCCCCCGAAGCGTGGGATTTCGATGACTTGGAGGATGAACTTGAAGGTGAAGATGAAACAAATGGGGGGATTGAAGATATTGCGGGGGTAACAAAAACTAATGCAGTGACGCTAAAAGAAGCTGGTTTTGATACCAAGGCAAAATTAGCTGCAGCATCGGTTGCAGAACTTACGGCTTTGAAAGGCGTTGGTAAGGCAACAGCTGCCAAAATCATTGAGAATGCAAAATAATAATCTAGTAAATTTTCTCAATAAAAGTAGTAGATTTTTGTGTCTTTCACCCCTATGATTTAAACTAGTCTTGCATCTTTGGTTTCTTTTGCAATCAGTAATTAGAGATCGAATCAGATTTAAACCTTTTTAGAGATTATATCTCAAGAACAAAAGAGGGGGAGAATTGACCTCTTTGAGCTCTATTATTGGGGAATTCCTGCGCAGGACGCGCTAATAAACGCTATATTCAGCAATATAGAAAGATGAAACGAAGTAGGGGTGAAAGACACACGTAGATTTTAATATATTGCATTATATTTAAAAATTTATTTGGGGGGCTTGTAAATAGACTATGGAATTATAATGATCGATTCTTCAAGTGAATAACCGAGTGTTTTTATCTCATATTATTAATAATTCATCGGAATGGTTAAGTTTACAGCAGTTATTTATAATGATGAAGGTATTTTTGTTGCAGAGTGTCCTGAAGTAGGAACAGTTAGTCAAGGCAATTCTATTGAAGAAGCCATTGAAAATTTGAAGGAAGCCACTGAATTATATTTAGAAGAATTTCCTATTAATAAAGAAAAACAAATTTTCATCACTTCTTTTGAGGCATCACAAATTGCCTAAATATAAACCTCCCTCAGGAGAAAAAGTTATAAAAATAATGATCAGTAAGTTTGGATTTTCAAAAAGTGGACAAAAAGGTAGTCATGTTCGATTTAGTAAAAATACTCCAAAAGGAAAAATTGGCACTGTTATACCATTGCATAAGGAGTTGAAAGTTGGGACTTTAAGAGGAATTTTAAGATTAGCACAAATTAATTTAGAAGATTTCATCAAATATCTGTAATGCTTTATGTTTAACATAAGAATTGATTAATTGATTTCGATGACCTGGAAGATGAGCTGGAGGGTGAAGAGGAAGTAGCCGATGGAATTGATAGCATTGCTGGTGAAAGCGTTTAGTCGGGAATGGCTAATAAATGCTACATAAAGTCAAGAAGTCCCCTTTATCCTATAATAATATCTCTCAGGAGTTTCTGCTTTATTTAAATCGACTAGACCAAGATGATTAATCACGAACTTTAAAGGTAGCTGTGTGTTGTATATTTTCCATTTTTAAATATGCATCTGTTTTTCCTATTAATGACAGATTTTTGGAGTATTCCAACGATCTAGTCCTAATATATTTTCTAATATGTAAATTTTATTACTTGTTAAGGCTCCTGAAGATTCACTTCTTCTTTTTTCTAAGTAAACTAGTTAGTGCAAGACTGGCAAAACCATAGGTTACAGGAGCAATGAGTTCCTCTGGTATACTTATAGTGACTATCGGAATGCTAACCAGTCACCAAAATAATAAAAAATGCAAATTAAAACCACTTTAATATGATATTAATCATAAATGAAAAAACGATTATGCAAATTTTTCCCTAATTCTGGTGGGTGTGTTGTATCCTAGAAACAAACTAATCATCGATAGTAATACTAAGAATCTAATTACAATGAAATGAAACAATTGATCATAAACAAGAAATGAATCTGTTACCCCAGCAATTGTGAATAGGAGAGAGCCAATTGCAATCATTGAACTTCGGAATTTAAATAATTTATTCTGGCTCTTGTAGGCAAATATCGCATAAGAGGTGAATACTATGCTTATTCCAGCAATTCCATAGATTAGTATGATGGCAAATGGGATCAGCTCATACTCTACATTTGTAAGGTGAGAATCCGGAATGGGTTTTTCTTTCCAGGCTTTAATTACATAAACATAAATATAATACACAATACCTGGTATTACACCGATTGAGAGGGTGAAATATTTGAACCATGGACGATCTCGATAAAGAGAGCCGGTAATGTATAACCAAGTACTTACAAGGATGGGAATTGACCAGGCTGATACATACAGGCCAAAACCGGCAGGTACTGACCCATCAAATAACACGATCAATATGACTAGTACATCTGTAAGCCAAGGACTTGGCAAAGTAAAAAATAATATGGAAGATAAAAGTATAATAGGTTTCTTTGTTTTTTTGTAAACACCTACCAAATAAATCCCGATCAAGTAACCCACAGCTAATATTAATGCCGATGCGGTTGCAGCAACAATATCAAATGTCTCGAGAGCCACAAAATTACTTGAATTGTTCGGTTTTTGAACATTATTAGTTAATCATAGATAAGCAGATTAATATTTTTTATTTAACAGAAATTCTAGAAATCGGCAAGGTAATCTTCTGCTGATTTCAGGGAGGTTGATAGTTCATTGATTATTAATTCCAGTAATGGATTTCTTTGTTTGGCTAATTTCATAATCAAATCGAATTTTGAATTATTATTTATATCCTTTTTTAACTGACTGAGCTTTTTTATAGCTTCCTCCTTTGTAATCATTACTAATGTGGTCACATTTAATGCATAAGATACTAAGGATTCCAATTTTTGGTGAATTATGCCAATAGCATCATTGAGTCCTTTTTTCTTCACATTGTTAAATAAATTTTTAATAAATTTATTTGACTCACCACCGGTCACCTGACCGGAATCTAGCATAATAGTGGGAATGCTTTTATCGATTTGCTTATTCTTTAAAAGTGATGAATATTTAGAGGGGGACATTCCAGTGATGTTATGACCAATCCTATCTTCTTCCAACCACTCAACAATATCTGTTGCACGGTGCTGGGCAAATAATGCCAGAGAATTTGTAACTATCCTTACAGAAGGTTTATCTCCGACTACAGCTACCCTTTCACCTATTACTACAGAATAGATTGTTTTATCCAAATTCTTAGTAACATTTTTTTCCAAAAAATTAAGAGAAATTGCACCGATATCAATTTTTCTAGATGTATAGTCATGGGTTTCTTTTAATTGATTTAGTAGTTGAATAACAGACTTATCTGAATCTAAAGATCTAATTACCTCGTACTCTCGGTCTATCACCGGAACAAGCCTGAATAATGTATGATTTGCAGTGATATCGATCTTTATCAGATTCACTTCAATTATTGATTCCTTCAAAATAGCCACCAAATAAACTGCACAAGGTGGATTTGATATGGGTACAAATGCTTTTAATTTAGTAAATGGAGTTCCCGATAGATCAATCCCTTTTTGGATCAGATTATTGATAGCAACTGATATTTCTTTATATTTTTTATCCACTGGATCAATAATGCAATTTCCATTTTCTTGCCTTAAGGTAATTTGGAAAATTTCTGCATCAGCTAGTGGTTTTTTATATCCCAATGAAGCGAGTGTTTTGTTGATCCAATCCAAGCTACCTAGCTGATCTACGATTGACTCTGCTTCTAAGACGGATATTGTGGTCTGAGATTGTTCTTTTAATAGATTGAATGCCCTAACTTTTATTCCTGATAAAATTTTCATTGATAAATCGCTATCAGCTGAGGAAGTAATTTCAGCAACAACAAAAAATTCACCAACAGGAAGGAATGTAACCGTTCGATCATGAAAATTTAGTGATTGTAATTCAGCTTTATGAACTTCCTTACTAAAAGCCATTAAAGCCGTCAAAAGACCACTTCCAAGTTGCCTATGTGTTTCTCTGGTTGATCTTGGTATTTCCGCAAGTGCTAAGCCACCTTTTGTAACTATGCTTAGCTTCATAATAAAAGAGGAGCTCAATTGTACAACCTCAAGATAATGGCATTAGTTTAATAATTAAATAACTTATCTTTAACAGATATTCTGATGTAAAGACTAGCATTATGGATTTCTTTGAAAAATGCACTAACCGAGGTTGGTTATAATAATTTAGACGAACAGATAATGGATAATGGTGCCGTGATTATTCAAGCCTTTATTAAAAATTGACCAAAAAAATAAATTCAGCAAATTCAAGATCTGATTAATTAAATTAATTTTATCCGTGTCTCAAACATACTGCAGAAATGAGATTTTTAATGAATGAATAAATTTATTCTTTCTCTGCAAACATACCTCTTGAAATCAGAAGGCGAAACTCTTCGAATCCTAATTTCGCACCAGATTTATATCGTACTAATACGTCTTGGGCTTGTGTATCCAGGTCCTCTTCACGTTGTTTAGCTTCTTGAATTTTCCTACGCTTGCGTTCAGCAGCTGTTTCTTCACCAAGTTGTTTTCTAATTTTATCTGTTTCATTGGATATCTGGCTAATTTCTTTACGAACTTTTTTGATTTGCTCTGAAATTTCAATTACATCTTTATGGTTTTTATCTGCAGATGTTCGAATTTTCCTCGCTTCTCGTAATTTTTCCAGCATTATATCATGAAATTCTTGGCTTTGCGTTGCCAATTTCTTAACTTCTTTATGATGCGAAAGAGCTTCACCTCTTAAGGTTCTTAGACGCTTTTGGATTATACGAATTTCATCACGTTTTTCATCTGCAACTTCAAGTTTTCCTATATCAAATGTTAATCTCTCAATTTTATCGATGAGTTCCTTTTCTTGTGTAGGATTTAGATTGCCCGTGGTTTCGATTTTCATCTCTAACTCACGTATTTGCTTGCCAATGCCTCGTCTTCTACCCCGACCGTGGGGATTTATCCCCATGTCCTTCATCCTCTCTTCCAGCTTTTCCAATTCGGTAAGTGCTTTATCCGCATCCTCTTTTCGTAGATCACGAAGTGCTTTGTTGAGCTTAACATCTTCATTGACTTCATCTCTCCTCTCGCGAGAAATTCGAGCTTCTTCAAATAATTCTTTAACCATTTGATTTTCTTTGTCTCTTTGACTTCTGAGCTCTGCTCGCTTTCCCTCGATCAATCTAACCTGAGAAATCAGCTCACGCTTAAGATCACGAAGCTTTCGGAGTCTCTCTCTTCCGCTAAGATTTGGGTCAATTTCTTCTACTACGCTACTCGCCAGGAGCATCACGCTGCCAAATTACTGTTTACTGCCCATCCTTTGATAAAAAATGAGGAAAGTAAGTAGTATATTGGTAACTACTAATCATCCTTATTAAAAATAGTCGTTACGGACGATGAGTAATTTAATAATTTGTAGTAAAAATCAATTTCATTAGTTTATATGCGTAAAATAATGCACTCTCAAATTCTATTATTAACTGGGAATTTAATATAAAATAAAGTATATTCACTGTTTTAATTAATATTAGGATATATCATACTTAATTAAACTCAACAATCTAACTTTTTATAAAATTAAAAAATTAGTTAATGGACTAATTGTAAGCTTAAATACTGATTATGGCAGTGGAAAATGGATTTCCACTAATTGAAAATTATGGTGACAACCGATTTATCGTTCTTGGGAATAATGTTGATTGCCTGATATGATCCAAACCAAGAAGCCATTGTACAAATCGTTCAAGACCCATACCAAAACCACTATGGGGGATTGACCCATATCTTCGTAGATCCATATACCAGTAATATTTTGCTGGATCTAAAGGTGGATCCATTTTTGCCATGCGATCCAGCATAGACTGTATATCCGTCTCTCTCTCACCAGAACCAATTAATTCACCGCAGGATGGGAATAGGAAATCCGCAGATTTTGTTACTTCAGGATCATTATCATTGATTTTATGATAAAAAGGTTTCATGCTTGTTGGAAAGTGTTGAAGTATTACCGGTTCACCAAAATGATCAACCAATTGCTTCTCTGGGGCATCAGATATATCTTCACCATGAGGTATATCAATATCATATTCTTCTTTGAGTAATTTTATTGCATCAATGTAATTTATTCTTCGAAATGGTTTATTTGGTGTCTTCAAATTTCGTTCCCAAAGGTCTAGGATGTCAGCATCATTTTCATTTACCTTTTTCACAACATATATTATCATATTTTCAAGAAAATTAATCAAACCTTCGTAATCCATGAATGCATGTTCTGTTTCAATATGTCGATATTCGGTAAGATGCCTGCGAGTTCTACTTTTTTCCGCTCGAAAGGATGGTAGTATACAAAAAACATCACGTAAGGCAAAAATAGCAGATTCAAGGTACAGCTGGGACGACTGGGTAAGATAGGCCTCTCTATCAAAATACTTTACCTCGAAAAGTTCTGATCCACCTTCTGCTTGAGCACTCACAATCAGAGGTGGGATCACCTCTTCTAATTCATGTAATTCAAAATACTCACGTAAATAACGTATCACATGACTTTGAAATTTTAATACAGATGCAGTTTTTGGTCCACGAATCATTATATGTCTTTTTGTTAGCTTTACATCCGGTCCCGATTCTGGTGTAATTTCTTGATCAAAAGTCTCAGTTGATGGATGAATAATTTCGAGTTTGTTAACTTGAAGTTCATATCCACCTGGAGCTCTACTGTCTGTAATCAGCAGTCCACTCAACCTAACGGATGCCCCTCTGTAGATATTGTTGATAAGGCCAAAGTCCTCACCTAGATTATTCTGTTTTATTGTTGCTTGTAGTTCACCGGTTCCATCAAATAACGATAAAAATCCTAATTTTTTCCCTTGCTTGCGGATGTTTAATACCCATGCCTCTACGTTAACTTCTTTATCAATAAAATCAGATAGTTTGGATAATTTAACCAAATATATCACTGGACCTATTTATTGGTAAGTTGCGTAATAAATGACCCTTTCAAATATAGTTCGTTATAGCACGCAAATAAAATCAAACTTGGGATAATTTTGATGCTCAATTATTTTTAAGATATATTAGGTAATTTCTGATATTTACTTGGATAGCCAATTAACCCTATAAGATAATCATTAATTTATCGATTCCATCTTTATAATTTGAAACGTCAAGATTCTTCTTTTTTACTAATGATAAATCAATGGAGAGAGGGATTAAGGACAATGTTAAGTTATCTGAGTTGGATAAATTTTTAACAGTTCTCAACGTTAGAATTATCAATACTGATAATTATTGAAAATTAATGATTATTGAGAAAACAGGAAACAACTCCTTTTAAATAATAAAAATAGCCGATTAATAATATTTATTATAATTGAATAATATACTATAACTAGGTATGATATATGTCAGACAT
>CAZRLL010000023.1:5990-28153 GCA_964600735.1 uncultured archaeon | reverse complement strand
AAATTGTATTTCCTTCTCTGTAATCGAGTTTTTCCATAATCTGATCGAAAACGGTAAAGATAACCTGATAACCAATTAATCCATTTAGGATAAGTATCCAGCGTTTTTGTTGGTTTTGTAATTTTGTCTGTGCTGCTGCTTGTTCATTTTTCAATAATTCTTGTAGTTTACTGACCTTCTCATCGATATGTTCTTCAGCTTGCTCAATTGAAAATACACGGAAGCATTCCTTTATTACTTTTGTAGAGTGTTGGAGTCTATTCATCAATCGTTCTTGGTTTAGCTTGCTTGAGATTTCAGAAACTAACAACTGTAAGCTTTCAACAAAATCTAGTTCTTTTTCAATTAATCGAACAGAGCCAGATTCCATGCTCCGGGTCCTTAGAGAAACCTCATCTAACTCTTGATTTAACAGCATGAGACAGTACAAAATTGCACGAGTAAGCACGATTTGATTTACAAAATGAATCTCCAATATAGTCCATCCAATTAGTCCAACGTGGATCTTCTCTAGGCATATACAAAAATGCGGAATTACTTCTAATAAAATGCAGCTCTGACGTTCGATTTGACAGGTTATTGATAATCCTGGAGTCATAAAGTTCGTCACAATAATCATCAAATTGACCAGAATAATACTCAATCCAAGGACCGAGTGATTTCTTGTATTTTTGAATTTCATCAGGAGACCAGTTATTCTTTGATTCGTTATTAATCGCAGATGCAATAACAAAAGCATATGGATGAAGATTGAGATCGTCAAACAAGAGGCCTAATCTTTTTTTATTTATCTGTTTCATTGTTTTTGAAATGCTTTGACTCAAGTGAAAAACATTTACTGGTTTGATTTCTTTTGACGTGTCTATATTACCCATTTTTATTTCAAGTACTGCAAGCTGATCGTACTCCCTAAATGGAAACTTGGCTAGGTTGATGATTCGTAACATAGAATTTTCCATTTCCTCGCCTGATTCAAGGTTTTTTTTGAAAAGTTCGATGATTGAGTTTTCATCAAATGAATTTTCATGGAAACAGGTGATGTAGAAACGGAAATCAGGGATTCTGAGGATTGCATCTTCGATATTCATTTAATGGTTAATTACTACTGGTAATATAAAATTGGATGAAACAAGGTAAATTTATTACAAATTATTTTACACAAATAATTTACTGATTAATTACTTCACATAAATACGAATCATTTAAATTTTAAGAAGATTGTATTTATGGCACCAATATTTATAATGACTCGAAATTTTTACAAATAGCCTTTATAGATTGTTTTTAATAGGAATACCTATTTATATTAATTATTGAAATATAGATTTGGTTACAAATCGAGGTAAAGTTATGTCAGTTGATGAAGATCCAAATTCACCAGGGGAATACATTGAGCTCCAAGTGGCCGAAGCAAAGAGTAGAGATGTAATTCGAGGTAAAATCCGATTGAATAATGAAGCGATGAACGCGATCGGTATTTCGACAGGTGAAATTATTGAACTAAAGGGAAAAAATTCTACTGCAGCTGTTGCTTGGCCTGCTTATCCAGAAGACCTTTCACGAGCAATTATTAGAATGGATGGTGTAATCAGAAAAAATGCGGGAGTATCTTTATCAGAAAAAGTGAAAATTAGGAAGGCTGATGTTAAACAGGCTAATCGAGTTGTTTTTGCCCCTGGTGAAGTAAATTTTTCTACTGATTTTGGATTTGTTAGATTTGTAAAAAGAAAATTAAAGGGTTATCCCTTAACCAACAATGACACAGTTATGATACCAGTACTGGGTAGAGCAAATCCTTTCGTTGTGATATCTTGCGAGCCAGAAGGAATTGTATTAATAACAGATGAAACCAAAATAGAGATTTCGGATAAACCAGCAGATGAATTATTAGGAACTAAATCTTCAATTTCATACGAGGATATTGGGGGACTCGATGATGTTATGCAGAAAATTCGCGAGATGGTGGAATTGCCCCTTAAACATCCAATTTTGTTTGAGAAACTTGGCATAGATCCACCAAAGGGTGTCTTGATTCATGGACCTCCAGGAGTAGGTAAAACATTAATTGCTAGGGCTGTGGCCAACGAATCAGAAGCAAATTTTATCGTAATTAATGGACCGGAAATAATGTCCAAATATTATGGAGAAAGTGAGAAAAAATTGCGATCTATCTTCAGAAAAGCGGAAGAACAAGCACCCACCATAATATTTCTTGATGAAATTGATGCCATCGCTCCCAGTCGTGAAACAACTACTGGTGAGGTTGAAAGAAGAGTTGTTGCACAGTTACTTGCATTAATGGATGGAATGACAGGGAGAGGACAAACTATTGTAATTGCAGCCACTAATCGTGTCGCAGGTGTTGACGCAGCCCTTCGTAGGCCCGGAAGATTTGACCGAGAAATCGAAATTGGAGTCCCCAGCGCTGATGGAAGAAAAGAAATACTATTGATCCATACACGAGGAATGCCCTTGTCTGAGGATGTAGATTTGGATTATTATGCCCAAAAAACACATGGGATGGTAGGTGCCGATTTACAAGCTTTAACTAGAGAATCAGCTATGCGTACTTTGAGAAGATTTTTACCTGAAATTGATCTAGATGCAGAAACAATTCCTGAAGAGATTCTTGATAGACTTGAAGTAACAAATGATGATTTTCTCGACGCAGCCAAGGAAGTACAACCCTCTGCCCTTAGGGAAGTCTTTGTTGAAATACCAAATATTACCTACGATGATATTGGTGGTTTGGATGATGTAATCCAGCAATTAAAAGAAACTGTAGAATGGCCAATTAGAACCCCAGAGGCTTTTGAAAGGATGGGTATCACTCCACCCTCGGGTGTTTTACTTTATGGTCCGCCTGGAACCGGCAAAACAATGCTTGCCAAAGCTGTTGCTAATGAATCAGAAGCGAATTTTATTTCAATCAAAGGTCCAGAATTATTATCTAAATGGGTTGGAGAGTCAGAAAAAGGGATCCGAGAAATTTTTAGAAAGGCTAGATTAGCTTCCCCTTCAGTTATATTTTTTGATGAAATTGATTCAATTGCATCTAGAAGAGGAATGGGTGGTGATAGCTCAGTTACAGAAAGAATGATATCCCAATTGTTGACTGAAGTTGATGGCTTGGAGGCCTTGAACAATGTGGTTGTGCTTGCCAGTACAAATCGACCTGATATTGTTGATCCTGCACTATTAAGACCTGGCCGATTTGATCGTTTAGTTTATGTCAAACCACCAGAATTGGAAGGTAGGCGTGATATTTTAGATATTTATACTGAAAGAATGCCGTTAGATGATGATGTAAATCTAGAAGAACTTTCCAGAACATTAGATGGTTTTGTTGGATCGGATATTGAAGCCTTATGCAGAGAGGCTGGCCTTCACGCCTTAAGAGAGGATATTAACACAGAAATTGTAAGTTATAGACACTTCCTCGAAGCTAGAGAAAAAGTCCATGCAACAATGACAGTGGCAGCTCAAGAATACTATGAGAAAATTGAGATGCTGATCAAGAAAGATACTGGAAAGCAAGCGCATCGATCGGCTGATTACTCCTAATTTAGGAAATAATAATTAATCTGTAAAATTTAACTGAAATTTTTTTTGTGAATAGATATTTCTATTTAATGGTAATCCTCCTTTTCCTAATACTAATAATTCTTATAAAGCCACTTTGACCTTAAAAAGTATGTATGAATTGAGAATTGAGACTGATACTATGGGGGAAGTAGAAGTTCCTGTTAGATCATTGTGGGGCGCACAAACACAAAGATCTTTTGATAACTTTCAAATATCATCGCGTAAACTCCCTTACTCCTTCATTAATGCATTAGTTGAGATAAAACGCGCTTGTGCTATTGCAAATTGTGAATTTAGTATTATATCTAAGGAAATAAAGGATGCAATCGTTCAATCAGCAGATGAAATTCTTGACAATGGAAAATTTATTGAGCAATTCCCCTTGGATGTTTTCCAAACAGGATCAGGTACCCATACTAACATGAATGTCAATGAAGTATTAAGTAACCGAGCAATATTATTATTAAATGGTATTGTGGGATCAAAAACCCCTGTGCATCCAAATGATCACGTGAACAAGGGGCAGAGTTCAAACGATGTGATCCCTTCTGCCATGCATATATCAGCACTTAGAGAAATAACAAATAAACTAATTCCAGCAATTGATGAACTATCATCTGCTTTGAAGTCAAAAGAAAAAGAATTTAAGTCAATTTTTAAAATTGGTCGTACGCATCTTCAAGATGCTGTTCCATTATCGCTTGGACATGAATTTTCAGGATATTTTTCCCAGTTAAATTTTGTTAAAAAACACATTAATGACACTTCATTCCATCTACAATATCTCGCTATTGGAGGTACTGCTGTTGGGACAGGATTAAATGCTCATCCAGAATTGGGAAAACGAGTATGTAGAATTCTTTCTGATAGATTAAATCATGAGTTTAGACATGATGGAAATAAATTTGCATTGATTGGAGCCAAGGATGCAATCGTAGCCATCAGTGGTGCTCTACGAACTTTAGCAATTGTCCTGATGAAAATTGCGAATGACATTCGTATTCTAGCATCTGGTCCTCGATGTGGACTTGGAGAAATTACTCTTCCAGCAAATGAACCTGGATCATCCATTATGCCAGGTAAAATAAATCCTTCGCAAAACGAAATGTTAATTCAAGTTGCTGCTCAAGTAATTGGAAATGATGCTGCAATTAGTGTTGGTGGGCAATGGGGTTACCTTGAATTGAATTTGATGATGCCAATGATGATTAGTAATCTCTTGGAAAGTATTAAGATTTTAAGTAATGGAATGAGATCATTTACAAAACTTTGTGTATTGGGAATAACAGCCAATGAGAGGAGGATAAAAAACCTAGTTGACCAGTCATTGATGCTTGTGACTGCTCTGACCTCACAAATTGGTTATGATAAAGCGGCAAAAGTCGCTAAAAAAGCATATAAGGAGGGTAAAACGATCGGACAAGTATTAGTAGAGGAGAATATCTTTCCAGAAAATAAGATAGAAGAAGTGCTTGATGTATCCAAAATGGTAAATATCTAGGCATTAATACTTCAGGAACCGACTAATATTTGATAATTTCAATAAATTAAACTATTTGTTTGCTACATTTTTCCAGTCGATTTAACCAATAAATACATAATTTCCTGTTAAGATTTTGGAAATTTAGATACCAGTGACAAATAAATGAAATAACGATGGGTTTCAACAAATTTATTTCATTTATGATTTCAGATGGTGGGGACCATTCAGAAAACACGTGGAAATATGCTAAATCATAATACTTTGGTCCATAGGTGGCATATTCCCAGTCGATAACGCCTAATTTTTCTGAATCTTTTACATTTATCAAGTTTTCATGAAAGAAATCACCATGTACAAGTATATTGTCCGATTTTTCAACTAACAAATTCTTGCAATAATCAAGGATTGGTGAGATTAGATCGATATATCTATTTTTATCTTCAATATTCATTTTCTTTATATTCTGGAGATGGGATAGGATATCATTGATCAAAGAATATTTGGGATGTAATTGCTTTATATTATTAATCTCACTAACTACATCAAGTATGGAAATTGTTATTTCATTGACACTAATTTGATTCCCCTCAATCCACTCCAGTATTCTAATTTTATTTTCATCAAATTCTTCGATAATTTTGGGAAATTCCAAAAATTGATAATTTTTTCTATTATAGTTCCACAAAGCCTCTAGGGCGTTCTTTTCTCTAAGATATCTATCTCCATAATATTCATCATTTTCATATACTCTTATAACGACAGAATCGTTATTATAATTTGCTTTAAATTTTTTAATTGATAAACCAGTATTTAACAGCTGGAGATTTTCACATCCTGTAATCATCTGGATTTCTTTGATATCAATTTGTTCCCTGTATGAAATATTGGATCTCCAATATTATCTGTTTATTGTATATTAATAGTTTTATTCATTATGAGAGCATAGGTTGGAAGCAAAATTTATCGATATCTTAATGCTTAACTTCGATTAAATCGCAATCGATTTGTATCAATTCATTTATCCAATTTTGCAAATTAACGTTTAAAGAAGGTTTTAAATCCGAATCGAGTATTAATTTGTTCAATTTTTTAAGATTCATAATCTCAGAAGGCAGTTCATTTAATTTATTATTATCTAAATTTAACCAACATAAATCTTCAATATTACCAATTGTATCAGTAATATCAGTTAATTCATTATCGTTTAGCCATAATTTTCTTAACTTAGTTAAATTTCCAAATGCATTTGGTAAATTCTTTAATTTATTAAAACTCAGGTCTAAATTCTTCAATTTGACCAACTTTGAAATAGATTCTGGTAATTCAGTTAGTTTGTTATTAGAAAGGTATAGGTTTTCCAAATAAATTAGTTCTCCAATCCGAGGAGGTAATTCATTTATAGATGCCCATGTTAAATCTAAGCTTACTATTTTGTCATCGATACATTTGGTTGCGAAACTATCCAATACTTTTACTAATTTTGATTCACTAATGTATCCGTTAAAAATTTCTTTTATAACGTTAATTTCTGAGATGTTTTCCACCTTTACTATATCATATTTTTATGATACAAAAATATTATGGCAAAAATTAGCATTAATACATTTTATTTTTCTTTTTCATGAAAATATGCATCCTAATTGTATGTAGTTTCACTATAATTTTTTTGAGATATTTGGATTAATAATTTTATATGTCTAATTTTATTAGAATTTATGATCGAAAATAGTGTACTATTGATGTTTCACCTTTAATTCGCTCTTATCTAGTTAAATACTTGATTCAACTATCTTTAATTGGTTAATAATATGCGACTTACCCAGAAAAATCATATCCGATCTTTTCAAAATTGTAAGTACAAAACACTAGTAAATTTAACCCATAAATCCAAGAATCTATACAATCATGCCTTGTATCTTATTAGACAATCATTTTTCAATAGGCAGCAAAAATTTTGACAGAAAGATCGTATTAGATTATCACTGGGCAAATATTTCACATCTAAACTTCTCACAAAGAAAAAATTTCACTTTTTTCGATCATAACATATAATGTACAATTTATTTTATTAAAAAAAATAACTATCACACTTTAAATGAGACGGATTGTTATCTTATAATAACGATTATTTATCAGAATATGCTAATGAAATTGACCAATTTTTATCTCCAAGATTGGAAACCAAACTAGTACCATGTTTTGATTGCACCAAATGCTTTTCAACATCTACCTTTGAAATTATTACTTTATGCAAATCTGTTTTTAGTCCAATTCTCATTCTCTTAAGATGAGCTTCCTTCATAGTCCAAAGACGAGTGATAGTTTCTGGGTATGCATTGTTTAGCTTGAATTCTCTAATTTCCTTACTGGAGAATGCTTCGTCCACAAATGAAGGGTCTCGTTTTGTTATATAATCAATATCTAATCCAAAATCTCCTGCAATTGCTACAGCAAGTCCATTTGAATGAGATATCGAGACATCGATTTTATCATCACTAACTATTGCAAATGGGCTTCGATTATCATCTTTTTCAATTGTAATCCCCCTGAGATCAATCTGCTTGTATCTAGAAATCGCTAATTTTGCAGCGATCCTACCAGCAAGCCATTCACTTCTTTTCTTTTTGATCTTTATACTATTAAATATTGATTGTTCAGGTTTTGATAGAAAATTATCAATAAAAGATTCATCTACTGTCTTTAGGTGAGTTATCTCAATAGACTGTATTTCTGGATTAATTTTTCCAGCCATAAATCGGGCTGACGAAAATTTTGTGTTTCTGCTCATTTGGATACTCGGGGCATCAATCGGATATGTTTTGATCAGTTCTATTTGTGTCATACGGACTAGACACAATCCACCTCCGTCTGTGATTTCGATATCATAAAATGCAAAATTTTCATTTGAATTTAAAAGCTGTGCTTTTATCCAACATGGGGAACTTTCGGTGTTGAACCATGTGATGTTTCCAACGGCTGCAGGGAGTCCCATGGTTTTTTCGATAAAAAGCAAATGGGCTCCTGCGGTTTGAAATGCTGCTTCGATCATCAGGGGATCAATCTCAAGAATTATATCACCCTCGAACATTTTTTTCTCGGGTCGGATAAATTTTGTTATTATTGAGGTTTCAGATATCTTAGCGATATAATCCAATACTTGATAACTAGGACCGTGAAAGAAAATATTATATATTTGGGAAGCACTAAAAATTAATTTGTTTCCTAATTTATTAAGCTCGGATTTCGATATTACGGGATACCCAATATTTTTGTCGCCCGTATTTACTATTCCCATGAAATGTTTTCTCAATGCTCCCAATTGTTTACCATGTGGACCTAAAAATTTAGATTTTAATATGAGTTTAATTTTTGAGTTGATTTTTTCAGATTCCACTATAATTTCAAGATGGTTATCTCTTGGTAGTTTTACAGGTGAAATAAATCGGATATTAAACATTGAGCTCACTCGATATCCTGTAATATTTCTTGCGACTTGTGCCATAGTTTCAATACCCATAGCTCCAGGAAATACTGCTTTTCCATCAATTCTATGATCATCAAGATAATGATCTTTGTCTAGAGATAACGTGCGATAAGCAGTATTGGTGGTTATATCAAATTGATCAATCATTATATCTGGATGGTTTTTTTCTTCAAACCAAACCACTTTCGCAGCTAAATTCCCAAGATTTCCCGAAATCACGACTTCGGCTTCTTTACCGTGTGACACTTCTTCAATAAACCGTCGTACACCCTCTTTTAAAGGAATAGCACTCACACCCTGAGATTCCAATATTTGCATAGTAGAACCGCGAGTTCCCATTCCTACATCAGCCCAAACTGACCAATCAATACAAGTTGCCGGGATACCTTCTTGTGCTAGTTGACCACACATTTTAGCTAAGAATTCATTTGCTGCTGAATAATCTACCTGAGTAGCATTACCAAAACGACCTGCGATTGAACCGAAAGCAATTATTCTTTGTACAGATTCAAGCTCAATGTTATTGATTAAATTTTCGAAGCCTTTGGTTTTTACGTCAAAAACCAGTTGAAATTCATCTACTTTCTTTGATCGAGTAGATCTAGATATTTCTAATCCAGCACCGTGT
The DNA here is from genome assembly GCA_964600735.1 of uncultured archaeon. GTDB lineage: Archaea > Asgardarchaeota > Heimdallarchaeia > Heimdallarchaeales > Kariarchaeaceae > LC-2. The sequence goes on along the minus strand of CAZRLL010000023.1, from coordinate 18,973 downwards.
ATTACATGAGTAATCGGATTTTTTAGATTTTCCTTTATCTTAGTCAGACTTAGTTTCATTGCTCTGGGTTCTCTTACATCAATGCTATTATAAATTACTTCACACCCAATCTCTTGTAGCTCTTTTATTGCTGTCCAGGCATTCGCAGATTTAATTATTTCTGACCACTTTATCTCAAGTGTTACAGGTGTGACTTTTTCACCAGTTGCTTTCAAATCATCCATTAGTTTCCACTTTCGATTATCTAAATCGCTTTCTGATAATTGAGAAATTTCTTCGGCATCTTCTCTGATTTGTGTTCTACCAAGAAGGATAAGGCTTGAATTTGGGGATGCGATTTCTTTAACTATCTCGAAAGTAATACCTTGTGCACCCCCAGTAGCAATTAATACAGAATTATCTGGAAGTTTCCATTGTGATGAGGTCAAATCTTCTTCTTGCAGGGATACCTCATTTCTCTGTCCATTATGGTAAATAATTTCAAGACCGGGATTTCCCAATTCTTTGTCTAACTGATCATATTTTTCAAAGATAATAATTTTGGTCTCGATATCTGGAAATTCCATGGACAATGCCTTGAACATACCTCCTATTGCACCTTGCAAAGGACTCATCTCAGAAATCCTACCCAAAGACTTCATCGGGGCTTTTACCGCTAGCATTAATTTGCTTATTTTTTGTAAGTTAGCTTTGACAAAACTAAATAGCGTTGTCATGCTCTTTACTTGGGATTTAGTCGGGTTAATAAGTAATAAGACTGAGTTGTCTGAGATTTCGAGGTTTGTTATTGAAGGTTTTATTTCTAGGTTATATTTCATCGCTAATTGAGTAATGGCTTTATGCTTTCTTGCAATTATGTATCCTTGATCAGTAAATTTCTGAGATATCTCTACGTGATTAGATTTTAATACGTATCTGAACGTTTTCGTTATTACATCTTTATCAATTACATCGTCTTGGGAATCAATATCTTCAGTTTCTCCCACAGTATCAAGATTTTCAATAATTAAATCTGTGATTTTATTAATAGTATTGTATTCAGATATCATCATTCCTTCGATTCTTGGTATACTGAAATTTGTACGAGCGATTCCAAATAACTCAGTCTGTTTAACTGTATCTATGCCCAAATCTGCTTCTAGATCAAGATCTGGCTCGAGCATTTCTGATGGATAACCAGTCTTCTGACTAATAATTTCGATCATTTGTTCAAGTATTTCTTTTCGATGGGTTACTGGGGTCTTGATCTCCTCTTTTTTTGGCGTTCGTTTTTTCTTCTTTGTATCCAATGATTTACTAGGTATTGATTTTTCTACAATTTTCTCCAATAGCTCTGCAATTGTTGTTGTATTTTCAAAATCATTTTTACTTGGATAGTCAAAATGATTGCATATTTGATCAAATATTTGATTTTTAGTTGTTCCGTCTAATCCAAGATCATCATCAATTGAGACATAATCATTCAACATTGATTTGGGATAACCAGAATGTGTAGAAATAATATCATAAACTTTGTTTTTTATTTCTTCATCGATATCATCTGAAGCTTTCTTAACCTCAGTTTTTACTTTTGCCTTTTCCTCGATTTTGACCTCCGAAATTGTTTTCATCTCGGGAACTTCATCAACTTTAGAAGATAGAACAAAGTCAACCACATGGGATAATGTTGGATAATCACTTATTTGCAGATTATCGCGTCTGGGTAAATCATATTCCTCCCGAACCATTCCAAACAATTCTGCTTGTTTGACTGTATCTATTCCAAGATCTGCTTCCATATCCAGATCTGTATCAAGCATATCAGCAGGATAACCAGTCTTTTCCGATACGATGTTAATGATGTGATCTAATATTTCATTTTTATCCAGATCTAATGATTTTTGGGAAATCGTATCGACAATTTCTGTCGACTGCGTAGATTCATCCACTATGCCCATTTTATTTTGGAAATAAGATGCTACTGAATTGATTGTCGGATAATTTGCAATAGATAATCCTTCTTCTCGTTCTATACTGTATTCTTCTCTGATAACTCCGAAAATTTCGACTTGTTTAACGGTATCTATACCCAGATCTGCCTCCATATCTAAATCTGGATCTAGTAAATCAATCGGATATCCAGTTTTATCTGAGATCACTGAAATAATATTATTAACCAAATCCTCTTGTGACTTAGCTAAAATTGCTGATTTTGCCATTTGAGCTATGGTCATTTTAATAGGTTTCTTAGCAACCGTTGTTATTGACTTTTCTTGGGTAATCTTAGATACTTTACCCGGAATACCTTTATCTCTTAATCTTAGAATTTTCCCAATTTTAAATAATTCTGATTTGCTTCCACCAATAGATTTTAACCATTTGTTGTATTCAGATCCAAATCTGTTACCTGAGCTTCTCTTCTTATAAAGGGTAAAGGCAACCTGCGATCCAAATCCTGCGGCCAGCCTTAGAGCATAAATGGCATTGATCTTTTCTCCTTTTGATAATTTAAGATTACCTAGATCTGGATCTGGTTCCTTAAAATTAGCAATAGGGGGTATTTTCCCCATTTCTAATGATTTTATCGCCACTACATCTTCTATCCCTGCACCCATTGCGTGACCGGTATATCCTTTTGTATTTGCTATATAGATACGATTTGCATATTTCCCAAAATTGTCCCTTAATGATCGGATTTCTGCACTCGCAGAACCACCTCTACGAGGGGTATAAGTCTCATGGCTCATGAACACCATTGATGTTCCAAGCTCTTCTGGTGTCAATCCATGGGCTTTATGGATTTTATGCATAAATTTTTTTAATTCACTACTAACATGATCAACATCCAATCTAGTACCATGAAAACTGCTATTTGAATAATATGAACCCAATAATTCGACTATCGGTTCAACTCCTCTTCTTCGAGCTTCTGATTCAACTTCAACGATCAAAGCAGCAGCTCCCATTCCAATAATCATCCCTTCTCTTCTTCGATCAAAAGGTAAAGCCGCCTCAGTAACATCTTTTTTAATCGTTGCTGCTCCAGACGCTAGAAATCCTGAACCTAACCATTCAAACAGATTTTCACTGGTAATATTATCAGCGGAAATAATAATTACACGTTCGCATCTTCCAGTTCGTAACCAATCCTCTGCAATCCCGAGGGCTTGGGTAGTCGAAGCACAAGCTGCATTTGTCTGTGTATTTGGACCCCTTGCTTTTATTAATTGGGCGAATTGGGAATGTCCCATCGATAAAACATTAAGTAGAATTTTTCGATTAAAATGATACTCTTCTTCTGATTTATCTAGTTCTAGAAGCTCCTTCTCTAATTTATTCAATAAAAATTTCTTTTCTTTTACAGAGGTTATTCTTTTATTAATGTCATCAAATAGCTCTGTGATTAACTTCCTTGATTTATCATGAAATTTCTTTTTATTAAATTTTGAAATTTCAGTTGCAAAACTATCATATCCAGGAAATACTGATGCAAAGATAACTCCAGTTGAATCTTGTAATTCTCTTGGTAATACCCAGTCTCCAGGTAAATAGGAACCGGTGGTTGTTTTCTTATATTCTCTAACTAATGGGATACCTGCATCTTTAAGTGCTTGAAAACCTGCTCCAATTGCCAAAGATGTCGATATGTCAAATGTATGGGCGAATTCCTCTGATACTTTGAATTCATCTATCAAGTCGAATTTTCCTGCCTGTCCAGCAAGATTAATAACTTCTTTATATGAACTAGGAGTATGAAATTCTGCACTTCCATCACTTTTCTTAATCAATCTCCGAATATTTTTATCAAGTTGCTGATCAAGTTTAATTGGATCTAAGTTATCAATCATGTTTTCTCCGGATAATATTCTTTCAAAATTATTCTCATCGAATACTTCCTTATGCTTACCTGGTAATCCCACTCCAATCCCCGTGATAACTATTTTATCCAGATTCAAACCATACTTATGAACTAATCCAGCATCAGAATTCATGAATTGGATGGTTTTGTCAATAAATTCTGAATATTGATCCTTTGAAATTTCTTTTGTATCAGTTTGATCAGTGATTATTTCATCCTCTATTTCAACTGGAGCGTTTGGTTGTGGCCACTTAAATTCATCAGTTAATTTATTATCATTTGCTTTTAATTGATTAATTTCTATTCCTAAGCAACCTGCAGCTGATATTGCCTCATTTAATGATTGGATACCTCCCTTTTTAGGATGATTGCAAGCAACAGTAAGTACATCACGATCACCAAGAATATCACCTACAAAACCAGATAATGCTCTTTTTGGACCTACCTCAAAGAAGATGGATCCACCAGCGTTTTTTATTGAATTAATTTGATTTGTCCATTCTACAGGTGCTTCCACCTGCTGTTTGACTAGTTCCCTTATTTTTTCAGGATCTTTGGGAAAGAAATCTCCCATTACATTAGAACTAACTGGTATTTTTGGATGTTTAAATTTAATTTTATCCAGGAATTCAGACAGGGATTTGGCAGCTGGTGCCACTATCTTGGTGTGAAATGCAGCAGAAACTGACAATCTTACAGTTGACATTCCTCTTTCCTCAAAGGCATTAATTGCCAGCTCTACTGCTTTTGTTTGCCCGGAAATCACAGTTTGGGAAAGACTATTTTTGTTTGCAGCAATTACATAACCATCCACTTTTTGGAGGATATTTTCTACTTCTGAAATTGTACCTGAAATCGAAGCCATGGTGCCCTTATCTTGGGCTTTTACTTCAGACATAGCCTTACCCCGAATAGCAACTGCTTTTAAGGCATCCGGAAATGAGATGCAATTAGAAACCACTAACGCTGCGTATTCCCCTAGAGAATGGCCAGCGACAATATCAGGTTTAATCCCGAGTTCATTTAATAACCTAAATAATGCGATATCTACTGTTAACATAGCTGGTTGAGTGATTTGGGTCTGACGCAGTTCATTCTCCACGGATTTTCGATCCTTGCCATTTGCAAATATATAACCGGATAATGATGTACCAAGAAAATCTTCGAGAATCGAATCTGCTTCCTCAAATGTATCCTGAATAATTTTGTATTTTTTGGATAAATCCCAAAGCATATCAGCATATTGTGATCCTTGCCCTGGAAATAGAAATACAATTTTCCCTTTTGGTAAACCATCTGAAACATAAATTCCCCTGGCTCTAGCAATACCTCGTTTACCTGTGTCTTTTATGGCACCTTTAGTTAAAATAACAAATTTATTTATTTCAGTTAATTTGGGAATACTCAAACCTGCTTTATATTTATGTCCGGCGTTAAAATTTAATTTATTTACCACGTCAAGTAAGGATTTATTCTCAATTGAATTAATTACAGTTTCAGTTGGTATCCGATTCAGAAGATCATCGACTTTTGCTAATAACTCATTTTTAGATCTTGCTGATACAAGTATTGCCTCACTTTCCAATTCCTTATTTCTTTTTGCATAATCCCTCCATGATAAACCCGTGCGTTCTTCTGGCTTTGTAGATTTAATTTCTTGAATATGAAATTTTTTATTAGGATTATATTCCTCCATGATTACATGAAAATTAGTACCTCCAAAACCAAAGCTGCTAATTCCCGCTCGTCTTTCTTCTCCATTTGTTTTCCATCCACACGGAGTTGTGTTCACAATAAAGGGGCTAGTTTCCCAATCAATCTTTGGATTCGGTATTTCAAAATTAATAGATGGTGGAAATGTTTTATGATAAATCCCTAAAGTGGTTTTTATTATTGCAGCAGCTCCAGCTGCTGATTTCAAATGTCCGATCTGGCTTTTTATTGATCCAATCTTGATAGATTGAGGTGAGACACCATGTTCTTTGAATACTTTGTCAATTGATGTAAACTCAACCAAGTCACCTACAGAGGTTGATGTACCATGGGCTTCCACTAGTTGGATATCTTTGGGAGATATCCCAGCTTCTTTATATGCCCGTCTAATCGACAATTCCTGGCCTATTGGATTGGGAGCTGTAATACCTTTTCCTTTTCCATCTGATGAAGATCCGACCCCAATAATTAAGGCATAGATTTTATCACTTGATTTTATCGCATCAGGAAGCCTTTTGAGTATAAACATCCCAGAACCCTCTCCCATAACAAATCCATTAGCTCTTTTATCGAAAGGGAAGGATCCATCTGAGGATAATGCACCGATCTTGCTAAATTTAACGAAAGTAGTTGGATCCATATTTCTGTCGGCTCCTCCTACAACAGCAGCATCATATTCATGGAATTGTAATCCTTTGATTGCAATATCAATTGCTGCCAGTGCAGAAGCACATGCTGCATCGCTAGTAATATTCATACCTCGAAGGTTGAAAACAGCAGCTATTCTCCCGGAAATAACATTGGATAACTCTCCAGGCATTGAATCCTCAGTTATGGCTACTAGATCTTTTTTGTATTTATCTTCGAATTCGCTTAAAATGTTGTCTTGATCTTTCTTTGAAAGGTTTTGGAATTTATTCGTAGATTTCAGAGCTTGAATAGCCTTTGGGAATAAAACTCTAAAATTAAATTGGGTTGAAAGCTCTCCTCCCAATGAATTGCCTATAATTACAGCACAATTTTCTTTGGGAAAGCCATTGGATTGATACTTGGCATCTTCCAAGGCTTCTTTAGCTGCATACAAAGCCATTTGCTGAACTATATCAATCGATTCTACAACCATGGGTGGAATACGAAATTCCATCGAATTGAATTTGAAATCCTCAATAAATGCTCCAATTTTTGAGTAAGTCTTGTCTGGAACGGATCGATCGCTATTATAATATAATTCTGGATCCCACCTGTTTATAGGAACTTCTTTAATAGAATTTTTCCCAGAGATAATATTCTGCCAAAATTCATCAATTTTGTTGGCATCTGGGAAAATGCAACCTAAACCAACCACTGCGATAGGTTCTGGGGAAAAAATTTTGGGTAAATTACTTTTGGGGGACCTTTTCAATTTAATTTCACCTTGGCAAATTATTCTTAATTACAATAGCTGATATAATTGGAAAATTGGTGCTGATAAAAATTTGTTTTATGCGCATACGGGTATTTTTTTAAAATAAATTAAATTCTTCCCTTTTGACATTTTTATTTTATCCTAACTTGAACGATTTATCTCAATTTACCTATCTGGTGTTTAAGATGTTTCATGATTTTTCCTCAAAATTAAAGATTAATCGAGATTTGCATTCTTATTTAATATGTTCTAATTATATTCATCTTGATTTAATCAATCATAATGGTATATTACCATGTTTACGCTTCGCTCTACTTTCTCGTTTTGTTAGAAGGGGCCATAATGCTTCAATGATTCGTGGGCGTGTCTCTGAGGGTAGGATGATCTCATCAATATGTCCCAGTTGTGCCGCAGTATAGGGAGAGTAGAATTCCTCCTTATATTCAGTTTTTAGTTTTTTTGATAATTTTGCTGGATCATCACTATTTTGTATTTCCTTTCTGAAAATTATGTTTACTGCCCCCTCGTCCCCCATAACGGCAATTTCTGATGTTGGCCATGCAAAATTTACATCAGTTTTCAAATGTTTGGATCCCATTACGATGTATGCCCCTCCAAATGCCTTCCGGACAATCACCGTAATTTTGGGAACGGTAGCCTCACAATAGGCATAGAGTAATTTTGCACCATTTCGGATGATCCCCCCCTGCTCCTGAGCTAAACCAGGTAAGAATCCTGGCACATCAACCAGAGATATTACCGGAATGTTGAAAGAATCACAAAACCGGATAAACTTAGCACCTTTAATGCTTGCATCAATATCAAGGGATCCCGCAAGAACTTTGGGTTGGTTTGCTACTACTCCTACCGTTATTCCATTTAATCTAGCAAAGCCGACTATAATATTTTTAGCCCAATGTGCTTGAATCTCTAAAAATTCACTGTGATCCACCACCTCGGCAATTATCTGAAACATATCATAAGGTTCCTTTGAATCATCAGGTATGATTTCATCCAGCTTATCCGAGCACCTTGCTTTGTCATCAGTCACCTCCTTTGAGGGTGGGTCTTCAACATTATTGGATGGTAGATATTCTATGAGATCACGAACCAGTTGAATTGATTTATCCTCATCTTCTCCGGTAAAATGGGCTACGCCCGATTTATATGCATGGGTAGAGTAACCTCCAAGGTCCTCAAAAGTGACCGTCTCACCCATAACAGTCTTTACAACCTCCGGTCCGGTGACAAACATATGGCTAGTGTTTTCTGTCATGATTATAAAATCAGTCAATGCAGGAGAATATACTGCGCCCCCAGCTGAAGGGCCGACTATCACAGATATCTGGGGAATCACACCAGATGCATCAACGTTCTTGAAAAAAATATCTCCATAACCAGCAAGTGCATCTACACCCTCTTGGATCCGAGCTCCTCCTGAATCATTAAACCCAATAATGGGTACCCCATTTTTCAAGGCTGCATCAAGCACATCACAAATTTTTTTTGCATGGGTATTTCCAAGAGATCCTCCCCAAACAGTAAAATCTTGGGCATAGACATAAACCAAGCGGCCATGTATTCTACCGTATCCTGTGACTACACCATCTCCTGGGATAGCAGCTTTGCCCTTCATCAATCCAATTCCTTTATGGGCCATAAAAATACCAGTTTCTACGAAAGTATCCGGATCAAGCAGACGATCTATCCTTTCCCTAGCAGTGAATTTTCCTTTTTTGTGTTGAGCTTCAATTCTTGCTTCCCCACCACCTTGAAAGGCAGATTGAGTGCGTTTTACATAATCATCTATTTTTTCCTTTGTCGTTTTATCATTAGATGAATTGGATTGCGTCACATTTTATCCTAAATTGTAGATATGAAAAAGTTGTTTGTCATCTAAATTCATTTTGTAATTAAATAATTTCAATTAAAATTGAGAATAATCTCAAAAAGTGATTATTCCCTCAAATTGTGTCGATTAGGACCAATCTATCATTTGAGCCGACTATATTTCCAGTTTTCACGTATATCTCGGTAATTTTACCAGAATACGAAGAAGTGATCTCATTTTGCATCTTCATTGCCTCTAAGGTCAGAATTCTCTGGCCTGCTTCTACTTGATCACCAACTTTAACGGTAATACTCGCAACCTTACCTGGCAAAGGTGCTCTAATCAATTCTTTTCCTTTTTTTAGTAATTTCTTTCTCTTAAGAATGGGAATTGATCTTTTAAAATCAAATTCGATAATTCTGCCCTCTAAAAAGATTTGGCCATCATGATGTTCTAGTTTGTAAACATGGTCTTCGCCATCCGATCTGCTTACAGTAGCCATAAAGAAACCATTTTTCTCCTCCACCATAGTAGGGTATAATTTTCCCTCAATAACGATGTGATCAGTCTTGCTATCATATTTAATTTTTAGAGAGCGACCATTCAGAATTACATCATATGATTTGAATCTTACAGCATTTTCATCAATTTTCTTTCTTTTTGCTCTTTCTTTTTGGAAAGATATGGCTTTTTTTATTGGTGTGACTGATGTTCTTGGTTCTTTCTCATTCAATGTTAAATCAACCTCCCAGTTGCCTCATTTCTGCTGATATTCTTCCATTCAGAATTTTTTGATCTATTAGGTAGAATTATCTTGGAAGTTTTCATTCCAGTCAAGAAAGTCGCAGCCACTCTCCTGAAAAAAGCTTCTTTTATATATGGTAAAAGCTTTGAATCTTCAATGAAAAGAGTGGAAATTTTCCCCTGATGGAATGCCTTATTTGCTAGTACTACTCTATGAAATGCTGCATTTGTTGGAAATCCAGAGATTGTCAATTCAGAAAGTGCGTAGTAAGCTCGAAATATAGCCTGAGCACGATTTTCACCCCATATTATTAATTTTCCAAGTAAGGAGTCATAATCAGATGGTACATTATAATTCTCATAAAGATGAGTGTCAAACCTCACTCCAAATCCACCTGGCTGTACGATTGATTTCACTCTTCCTGGACTGGGACGAAAATCAAATATTGGATCTTCTGCATTTATTCTCATTTCAATCGCATGGCCCTTCATCTCAATATCTCTCTGTTTCCAAGATAATCGTTTTCCGGAAGCAACTCGCAGTTGTTCCACCACCAAATCTTTACCAGTTACTACCTCTGTAACTGGATGTTCCACTTGAAGTCGGGCATTCACCTCATTAAAGAAAAATTCACCATCCTTATACAAGAATTCTACAGTACCTGCATTTTCATAACCCACATTTCTCGCTAATTTTTTCACAGCTTTTCCGATCTTTTCTCTTTGTTCGTCATTTAGTGCGGTTGATGGGGCTTCTTCCAATATTTTTTGATGACGTCTTTGAATGGAACATTCTCTCTCTCCCAAATGAACAATATTTCCTTTGGAATCAGCCATAAATTGTATTTCTATATGCCTTGGTCTTACAACATAACGTTCAATAAAAATATCGGATTTTCCAAAGGCAGCTTCTGCCTGCTTTTTTGTCCTTCTAATGGCATCAAGAAGCTCATCCTTACTTTTTACAACTGTCATTCCCATTCCTCCACCACCATATGCTGCCTTGACCATTATGGGAAAACCAATTGTTGTTGCCTCGTCAATTGCATCCTCGTCTGCATTCACAGGTTTGTCGGATCCGGGAGTTGTAGGAATACCAACCTCGGTGGCTGCTTGACGGGCCTTCAACTTATCACCGAGTTTTCTGATGACTTCGGATGGGGGACCGACCCAAATAATACCATTATCGATAACTGCTTCTGCAAATTCAGCAGATTCAGCAAGAAAACCATAACCTGGATGTATTGCATCAGCTTCCTTTTCTTTGGCTACCTCGATTATCCTATTAATATTGAGATAATTCTGACTAGCCGGACCGAGGCCCAGAGAAACTGCATGATCTGCTAATCTGACATGCATGCTATGTTTATCCTGTTCTGAATATACTGATATTGTTTCCATTTCAGTAATATTAGCCGCACGGATTATTCTAACAGCGATTTCACCACGGTTGGCAATTAGCAGACGATCAATCACAATTTTATCTTATTCGATAGAATAAAAATAATTTTGGTGTGCATTACTACTGAAAGCAATGTAAATCTTTAGCAATTTATTCGAATTTTGAATATGAATTCATAAATTCCTTTTTTTATAGGTTATAATTTACTAATGAATGCAATATAAATATTACTTAAGAAGGAGTAGATGATTAATGACAACACAACTTGCGTTAGATGAAAATCAAATAAATTCAATCTCTTCGCAATACCAATCCATCATAAAGATCATTGAAGGAAAAAAACCGATCAAACCCGAATTAGTAATGCACCTTATTTCTCTAATTACGCAATTAAATGGTAATTTGGATAGTGCAGCAAAAATTGTTGATCAATTCAACAATGAATTCTCGTCAATTCTTAAAGGTGAAATTACTAAAGCTGATGAAATTAGGAAGAATTTGGATAGCAATGCAAATCAACTAACTGAAAAACTTCAAAGTATATTCAAATTAGAGAAAAGAATTGAAAATATCGATACTCGTGAAAAGCAAGTAGATCAATTACTTCAAACATCTGAAGCAATTACTACTGAACTTTCTACCATAAAAGAAATCCACGAATCAGGTGTTTCCATAAATAATATGCTTCAAAGCTCAAAATCTCTGCTTGACGAAAAATTAGAAACTTTATTAGCAAAAATCAGTGAGTCAGAAGAAAAATCAAAAGATTTAGCAAATGAAAAACAACAATTTGATGAAAAGCAGATAGAACTAAGAAATAAAGAAGAATCACTTAATGTTTTAGGGGAAGAATTAGATGAACGAGAAAAACAAATACAAACTCGACTTACAGAAATAGAAGCTAGAGAAAAATTATTACTAGAAAATGAAAATAAATTAATTGAATTAATTGAAGATATAAATCGCAATCAATCAGATGCGAAGAATATTATTGACGAAGCTAAAGGTTTGTACGACCAATTAAATAAAGATAGACACGAAGTCACTGAATTAATTGCAGAAAAATCGTATTTATATAAAGCAGAGGAGTTACATAAAGATAGGGAAATAGCTTTGGATAAGAAATACCAACAAGTTAAGGAACAAAATAAATTATTTCAAACAAATATTACAAGTCTATCTGGTTTAATAGGTAAAACATCTGAAAATCTAAGTCTTCATGAGGTAACAAATGAAATTTTAGGTGGATTGGTCAGCAATTTATCTTCCGGATACAGCTCGTTAAATTCATTAATTGAGGAATTAACAAATGAACGAAATTATATCCAATACGAAAGAAAGGCTTTTGAACGAATTTGTGGAGAGTTTGATGAAGAATTAAAAGAAATGGGATTACAAAAAGAAAATATAATCAAATTAAATGTATTATCAACTTATATACATCAGACAATTCTAGAATTGCGAGAGAGCGAGATCGCTTTAAAAGTTCTTGATAAAAGGATTCATTCATCACTTACGGAGAATACAGAAATTACAAATAGAATTAATACTTTTGTAGGGACCGCGGATCAGTTGTTCAAACATACTGAAGAACAAATGAAAAAATTTATTTTGGAGGATTCTCGTGCAAAAGAAACTCGTACAGTAGCAGATATTACCCAATCAAAAATTGAACTATTGAAGAAAGAAATGGTTAAAATCAAACAGATGAAACAAGCAGAACTACAAAAACTAACTGAATTGGAAGAAAAGACTCTATATTTCGATCAAAAACTGTTAAAAGCAAAGTTAATGGCTGCAAAATTGGAAGAAAAGGAATCCTTGGTAGAAATAAGTGATGACATCAAGGATCAAGAATTAAAGGAAAAAACATCGCATGAAACAGGTGAACAGAAGGAAGAAGACATTTCTGAACCTGAAAAACTAGATATGGATGATAAGATTGAATCTTCAGACATTGAGCCAGAATTAGCAACTGAAACCGATGAACAGAAAGAAGAAGACATTTCTGAACCTGAAAAACTAGATATGGATGATAAGATTGAATCTT
>CAZRLL010000023.1:0-5890 GCA_964600735.1 uncultured archaeon | reverse complement strand
GAAGAAGACATTTCTGAACCTGAAAAACTAGATATGGATGATAAGATTGAATCTTCAGACTTTGAGCCAGAATTAGCCACTGAAACCGATGAACAGAAGGGAAAAAAAAAACTGAAGGAAAAAGAAACTAAAAAACCTAAGGGAAAAGAAACCAAAAAACCGAAGAAAAAAGAAATTAAAAAACCAAAGAACAAAAGGAAATCAAGGAAGAAACAAGACTAATTTTTCTGAAAATTTTGATAGAAACCTGTTTTTTCAATATTTTTAAAATTCGACTTGAGTTCCTTTTATTTTACATTTATTAGGTAAATCAAATAGTATTATTACTAATTCGGGAACTTTGACATTAAGGATCGTTGCTAATTCTGATAGCTCTATGACCGTTCCGGATTCAAAATGACCCAACATTTCAATATGCTTTTTAAGGTCTTCTTCTTTTTCTTGCTCTGTAATTTTTTCTATCAATTTTAATTGTTTTATCTCATCTTCAACTAGTGATTTGAAGATTGATTCCTGAGCAACAAATGTTGTTTCATCTATCTTAGCAAGCAATTCTGTCTTCAAAAGGTTTGATTTTCTAAAATCGATTAGTTTTGTATTTAGAAAGTAATCAATATCACTCTCTGTACAATAATCTTTCGCTTGATCTTCTTTATCATCATTAATGGGAATTGGGTTATTGGATAAATAAAGTGATTTTAAATTTGGCAATTTACAGATTGTGTTTGGAATGTAAACCAACTTATTTTTTGATAAGTTCAGAACAATTAATTTTAGTAAATTACCAATATTCACAGGAATTGTTTCCACTTGATTGTTAAATACGTCTAGCAAAAATAAGTTTGATAATTCACAAACCTCATTGGGAATATTCAATAAGTGATTGTTTCGTAGATTTAAATACACTAAATTTGATAAGTTTGCAATATTTTGGGGGATAACGGCTAATTGATTATCATTGAGTGTTAAATAGTTTAAGGTGGTTAACTTACAAATGCTTTCGGGAATATTCGTAAGATTATTACCTGCAAGATATAATTTTGTTAAGTTGCGAAGGTTTTCGAAGTCTTTTGGTAAAGTAGCCAAATTGTTATCATCTAGGATTAATGTACGAAGATTTTCAAATTTTGAAATAAGTTGTGGCAATTTGCTTAAATTTCTACCTTTGAGATTCAGTCGAATCAGCTTATTTTCTTGAAATTCAGATATTACAGATGAAATATTTTTATTAATACCTGCGGCTTCTGTAAATTTATCAAATAATTCGATATCAAGCACGGTATATTATAATTCGTAATTGATTCAAAAAATTTTCTTTTGTGTAAGTGAAAAATGGGAAATAAATTATATTGTTATTCAGCTATAATTATTATCTTCTGAATAAACTGGGGCTTCCGAGGAAAATTTTACAAACTGGCCTGTTGCATTAATAAATGCGTTATGATAAGTTTTGCTCACATAGATTTTATAAAAACCACAATAGCATTTTTTATTATCTTATCAACAATGACCTAACCAATATAAAATTGAAAAATTGAAAAAAATGTATAGGAGTTGTTTGGGACCGTTCCCTCATCATTGTATATCATCTTATTGTGAGATAATTGTGAAATATAATTTTTGAAAAACATGTGATCCTATATATTTGACCTCAAACTAATTATTGTGTATTTCGGGTTACCGGGTATGGATAAGTCAGGAATTAAACTTCGTACAAAACCTGATGTTATAATAGTAGATTCGCATCTGGCTGAAAAATTTGTCCCAGTTATGGGTGTGCAGGAGATTAGTCTAAAAATAAAACTTTCCAGCCCAATTGTATCAAATGAGGTTAAAGCTAAGTTTTCAGATGGAATACTTATGGTTACTGCTCCCATGAGTGATCCACCAAACGAAGTTGATATTGATTGCGAAGATGGGTAATTAGTGAATTTTTGAAGCAGAAAATCAAACTGATTTTATTTTGTTAATGTGAGAATGTGCAATTTCATAACTAATATTTTAATAAATCCGACTCAAATTCGTACTAGATATGTATATTAGATTGAATTTTGTATGTTTAAGCTAATGGAACAACCTAAAAATTTTATGAATACAAATAAAGTTAGTTCAAACACAAAAGAGGTAGGAATGAATAAGATATGAAGACACAGTTACTAGATGATAAAATTCTCGAAGTAATGAGCATGGAAAACCAGTATAAAGTTTTTAATTTCAATATGATCCAATTCTTAGATCGTGAAAACATAGACTTCATGAGAGAAATTCAAAAAATTACCTTGAAAAAAGAGGACGAAATTGGAGGTATCCATGGTCATAACAATCTAGACTACTACGATGCTGGATGGTTTAGGTGGGCTGGTGAAAATGCACTAATTACACGTAATACCCAGTATCCTCACCGTGATGACATAGAAATTAGTTTAGTGAAGGAACTAATTCGTACCTGGAATATGAATATTTTTAATCCCCAATTTAGCATGATGATGGGAGCATCTGTGCTCGCGATCAATCCATTGGGGCATCATCATCAAGAGAGAGACTGTTTGATTAATGATCTTCAGGATTTACTCGATGGCAAAAAAATTGGTTGTATTTGTATTACAGAACCAGACAGGGGATCCGATGCTGTAAACATGCAGGTTAAAGCAGAAAGTGTCGATGATGGTTTCATTCTTAATGGAATTAAGAGTTATAATACTAATAGTCCCAGAGCTGATATTGCAGTGGTATATGCTGTTACAAACCAGAAGGATCCACGAAATACCATGATCCAGGGTGTTTCACATAACGATTGGGATAAGGGATTCAGGGCTGAAAGGATCGGGATTGGCACTATACCAAAAGTTCAGATAGGGAAAACTATATTTGAGGATGCACACATACCAATGGATTACATCACTGGTACTGAGGGTGAAGGATACAAAATCTTGTTTGAAGGCCTAGTACCTGAAAGAATTGGTATTGCTGCAGGTAATATCGGCCAATGTTGGGGTGCATTCACACTTGCAATGTTGTATGCTAATGTGAGAAAGCAATTTGGTGTGGAAATTTTAAAGCATCAAGCAGTAGGGATGTCTGTTTTAGCGAAATATTACGGGAGATTAATGCAGTCAACCATCGCTCTCC
Source organism: uncultured archaeon (assembly GCA_964600735.1). Lineage (GTDB taxonomy): Archaea > Asgardarchaeota > Heimdallarchaeia > Heimdallarchaeales > Kariarchaeaceae > LC-2. The sequence goes on along the minus strand of CAZRLL010000023.1, from coordinate 2,761 downwards.
TAAAATTAGCCGAAGTCTATGATGACCGGAAAGACAAGATGCCAAGTGATCCATTGAGGAATCCATATGTAACAATTGCCGCGCAAATGAAGGAAACCACCGCTTTACTAGCCCATGAATTAACCTATGAATGTATGAATACTATGGGAGGAACTGGAGTGACAGACCAAACAAAAATGCCGATTTATCTGGGTCGCTCTGAAATTGCAGAGGTTGTGGGTGGTACCAGAAATGTGCAACTACTTTTAGGATCAAGAAGTATTTACAATATGTTTAAAATGATCTGAATTGCTTGAATTGGATTATTTATTCGATAGAGTCGTTGGTTGAATTTTATTAAGGGAATGGTATGATTAATCACAAACAAATTAAAGGATTGATTAAACAATTGTCTAATTAATTATAATTTCGGATTTGGATGAAAAGACGCACTTCGGATTTTTGCATTAAAAATTTAACTGTTGTGTTTTTTTAAGATATTCCAGTATTTTGGATTCTGCAATTTGAATATTATTTATAGTTGTAAGATAATAATTCTAAGTATTTTATGGAATAAACAGTTGTGAATACCTTTCAAAAATTACAATGAACTATTGCACAATTATTCGAATGCGTAATTTGGAGAAAAGACGCAGATTTTCTTTTTATAGCAATATTAAGTTGATATTTTTGATTGTTTACTTTTTGATTTCAAAACCTTATCCTGTTTATATAAGAAGAAACAGAAAATGTATTTGATCGGGATTAATTGAAAATCTTTGCTCTAATCGATCGAATCTTATATTTCTAAATATTATTTATTTTATTTTAATAGTGTGGAAATGAGAGTTGCGGCCTTTTTTGCTCCATCAGTTTCAACATCTCGATAGTTAACACTTTTTCCAATTTCATCAACTATTGCATTGGATATATCCTCTGAAGTTGTTTCATTATAATCCATTAATCGTCCTGCACCATAATTATCGAGTCGTTTTCTCACATGATAATTCTGTTCAAAATGGTTAGCTAAAGGGAAGTAAATAAACGGTCTTTTGCAAGCAGTTAGTTCCATTGTTGTAGTAAGTCCACCTTGAACAATAGCTAAATCACACACCGCAAGGTATCTGTAAAGATTATGGATATAGGCATGAACCTCAAGTCCTTCTGCTTCAGAAAACGTTTTTGTATCAACACGAGGACCGCAGACTACAATCATGCGTAATTTAGGAATTTTTTGTTTTGCTCCGCTAAATGAATTAATTACTTTTTGAAGTAAATGGGTTCCAACTCCGGAACCTCCGACAGTCACTATGCATACTTTTTCATCAGGTTTGAAATTTAAAGAATTTCTTAGTGTGTTGAAATCCGATAACTGTTTAGGATCAAATCCAGAGATGTAACCCGAAAAAGCATAATTTTCTTCTGTCCATTTACGAATATTTGGTAACTCTTTTCCATTCAAATTACCGAAACTATGGGGTACAATATCATCTGGATTTCCAACAAAAATAGACAAATCTCGGATATTTGGATACCGGGCTATTTGTTCAATCATTTCTGCATTATAATCTGATGTAACAAATTGCTCCCTTTCACCACCTTCAGGCATGGGTATATATCCGACGAAATCAGTAAACCAAACATAAGGTGCTGTCTTCAATTCAGGATTTTCATGTAAAAAATAATCAAGCTCCCAAGATTCATCTCCAATCCACAAATCATACTGTTCTTCCCTGATAATGTCATGAAACACCATAAAATTAGCTAATAAAATTTCATCCATTTCCCGTAATGCTTGAAATACATGAAGGTTATGCTCATCACTCAAATCTTCAATATGACTTGACTCGTTTGTTAATAAATTGCTGGAGGGATGAATTGTTTCACCATTTTGTTCAAGAAATTTGGTTACTGGATGTTGAGCTAGCCAAACTATTTCAATATCTGGATGTAATATTCTTAATTCTTTTGCTATGGCAAGATCACGCTGTGCATGTCCCAATCCTATAGGAGAAGATATGTAAAGAGCTTTTCTTTTCCTAATTGTTGCACGTTGCCATGATTTAAGTGGGATAATAGGAAGAATGAATTCTCTTATAAGAAGGTTTACTCTTACGGGATCACGCCCTAAAGGTGAATGTCCTGACCCTACTAAATTTACAAACTTTCCGTTAGTTAATTTGGCTAAAGCCTTTCCATCATCTTGATGGATTATAAGATCCCTATCACCATGAAGAACTAGCACAGGACATTGAACTTTAGAACATAAATCTTTTAATTTATCTTGGTCGAAACCCTTTCCTTGGATTGTAAGGGCAAGAGTTTCAGGAGTTGTTTCAAGCCCCCAACCAATAGAATCTTCTATTTGCTTCGTAGAATGAGGCTCATTAAATAAATTCTCAAAAAAGAATTCTAAAAATTCTCGGTAATTTGTTTTCCAATAAAATATATTGAATTTCGACCATCCATCTGTAGAATCAAGCGGTTCAAGAACATTTAATTGACGTTCTGGATAAGATGGGGCTAAACGTAAAGCAGGGGCAATGAAAATACTTGCAATTACACGTTCCGGATATTCTGCTGATAAATATAAAGCCCAATGAGAACCTCGAGATAGGGAGACTAAAACTGCTTGTTTTGTATTTGTCTCATCCATAACTGCAATGGCGTCTTTGGCAAATTCTATACTAGCATAATTATCTATACTTGTTGGTCTATCTGATTTCCCATTACCTCGACCATCAAATGTAATGACCCGGCAATGACGTGAAAAATATGGTAT
>CAZRLL010000022.1:3592-28503 GCA_964600735.1 uncultured archaeon | reverse complement strand
TAATAAATTAAATCATAGAGATCTAAATCATTCCTCGACTCGATAACCATGAGTATGCGTTACCATAAGGCACAATTCGGAATTTTTGGCGTTTTAATTCTTCAATGTTTTGACATCCCATTAAGAACATGACTTGTTTTATTGTGGTTGCATAATTGATTAACCATTTTTCTGCTTGAGCCTCCCCCCCTTCAATTAATGCTTTGAGAACTGGTCTGGCTATACCCACCATCGATGCACCCATTGCAAGTGCTTTTGCAGCCATCAGACCATGATACATTCCACCAGTTGAAATTACTGGTAATTGACTTTTTTCAGTTGCCTCCCACGTCGCATATGATGTGGGAATACCCCACCTTAAAATTGGATCATCCAATGTAAATGGAGGATTGGGTCCTTCATGACGCATTAATTCAATTTTAGCCCAAGAAGTCCCACCGGATCCACCGATATCAACGGCAGCACAGCCTAGTTTCTCTAGCTTAACAAGTTCTTCCCATGCGATACCTGATCCCACTTCTTTACCAATTACTGGAACTTTGGAATGACTACATATTTTTTGCAAATTATCCCATGCATTGGTAAAATCGATATCGCCTTCTGGTTGGCAAATTTCTTGAAATGCATTAAAATGTATAGCCATTGAATCTGCTGAAATCATTTCTACAGCAATATTATAATCATTCAAAGTAAATCCATTAGAAAACTGCACTAACCCCAAATTACCAATCAAGAATAGGTCAGGTACCTTATCCTTTACATTAAATGTAGATAACATCTCCGGATTTACTATCATTGCCCTTTGACTACCGACACCCATCGGGATACTCAGTCGAGAACAGATTCTTGCAAGACTTGAATTTATTTTTTCTGCCTCTGGATAACCACCAGTCATTCCTGCTACTAAAATTGGAAAAGTAAATTCTTGTCCTAAAAAATTTGTTTCTAGCGAAATATCATTATAATTAATATCGGGAATTGCTGTTGGGACAATATCAAATAGTTCAAACCCATTTCCAGCTTTCTCCACCCCCACATCCTCATCTACTACTAATTTTACATGTTCTGCTTTTCTACTTACCAATTGAAACTCTTCGTTTTTTTTCAAAGTAAATAACTCAATTCGACTTTTTCACTAGTAAGTTTTCTTCTTATCGATATGTCTATATTAACAACATCCTAAAAATCCTAAAAAATCCAAGTTTTAGATTAAAACAGAATGGGAAGATAAAAATGTCAAAAGCAAATAAAAAGTGATAGGGGGCTTGTAAACGTAATAGTAACAAGGAAATTCAAAGTAAAAAGATGGTTTAGTGTGCCAATCGCGTTTTCTTACGTTTCTTGAAAATTCTTAATTTTTTCCTGTAAATCCTTTTTTATCTGTTCAAATTCATCTTTCTGAATCATTCCAAACACGAATGCTTGTTCAATTTTCGTCAGCTGATCCTGCCATGATTCGGAAGTATTTTCAATAAATTGGTCAGATGAGATGGAAATAGCATCTAACAAATTTTGTGCTGGTAAAGTTAAACTATATACATAGCGAAGACGGGGCACTGTTTGCGTTCTCCTCTCCAGTAATCCAAACGCGAGCAGCTGTTTTAAGTGTTTTTCAATGGCAGTTCTGCTAATACCAATCGCTTCAACAAGCACATCTGGATGGGAGGGTTGATCATTTAGAGTTCCTAAGATTTTTGATCGGGTCTTATCCTGCAATACAGCTAATAGTGACCTCTGTGGGCCGGTAAGCACATTGAATCGGGATGCTAATTGTTTAAAGCATTGACGATTACTTGATTGATATTTTGCTTGAATTAACATTCGAGATATGTCTTTTTTATTTTTTAAAATTGATCATACACCCGGAGGTGAATTATCCAACCTTAAAATTTAGTTTTTAGCCCTTCCTTTTGATCTATCTTAATAAAGAGAAGCTTGTCTAATAATCTAGGTACAGTTCATGTCAGAAAATCACAATACAATAGAGTTCAAGTTGAAGGAAAAACTCGATGCTGGTGAAATTTCACAAAATGAATACGATGAACTATATCAAAAATTCTTGAAATTAGATATCCTGCAGACAACTGTAAAATCACCTAAACAATCATCAAATTGGTCATTTAAAGGATCCAATACAACAGAGGGTGGTACGGTTAAAGGACCGGTAATTTCTTCAGGGAAACTAAGCCTAACTAGTAATTTAAAATGCCAGAGACTCTCAATATCCGGATCGATCGATATTCATGGAGAGCTTACCGTATTAGGAAAAACGAGTGCAAATGGTAATATATTGGTGGATGGTATTGCCAAATTTGGCGGACCGGTTGCATTAACAGGTGTAATGACAGTTTTTGATAATCTATATTCCACCGAATCAATGACTATCTCTGGGAGATTAACAACAGATGGAAACATCAATTCGGGTGGTCCTCTCAAAATATCCGGGGGTTTAAGCTGCGAAAATATAAAATCCAGCTCTAGTGTTAGATTATCTGGCAAAATAAATGTAAAGGAGGATTTTATCGCAAAATCAGTAGATTTATCAAAGGTAAATGCACATATTGGTAACAATTTGAAAGCTGAAGTAATTAATATTTCCCAAGAATATAGCTCGAAAAAATCTTTTGAGAAGAAATTAGATGAACTGGATGATATTGATGGAATTCCAGATATTGCCAAATTTGTCGCGAAAATGGTTACAGATTTTGTTCCGAACGTCGTTAGTGGTCTTACTAATATTTTCACAGAAAAATCTGTAGATAAAGTTGAAATAGGAGGCACATTGGAAGGAAGAGAGATTGATATTTCTTATACCCAAGTTAATCGTGATATTATTGGGGATAGTGTGAAAATTGGTCCGGGTGTAATAGTTGGGGGTATTGTAAAATACAAGAAACACGTTGAATTACCAGAAGGATCAGAAATAATTACAGAAAAATTAGAAGGATAATCAATCAGGGATGATGTCATCCAGATAGATCCGGGGTGTCTGTCTGTGGTAAATTGAAAACAAACATCAAATTATTTTTAATGAAGCTGAAGATTTTGATTATCAAAGGATAGATTAATCTAGTTATGATTCTGAAGATTTCAATACTGATAATTATTTGAACAATAGTGGAAACTTGCTTAATTCTTCCAGTATTAAATGAAGAAGAGGCATTGAAAATAATATTGCCAATTAATCAAAATTTTTCCAGAATTATTGTGATTGATGGAGTGAGTACAGACAATTCAAGACAAATTTGCGAAGATGCTGGAATTGAAGTTATTGAGCAGTTAAAAAAGGGAAAAGGTAATGCAATTAGACAGATTTGGGGTCTATTGTTACAAGAAAATGCAGATGTGGCCTGTATGATAGATGCAGATGGCACTTGTGATCTTGATGAGTTGTTTAAATCAGTTTCGTTAATAAGTGATTATGATATTATTGTAGGAAATCGATTTCATTGTGGTCGTCCGGATTCGATGGGTAGAATACCTCGATTTGTGAATTGGTTGGTTAGCATGATTATATCATTAAAGCTTAAACAACGATTTTATGATGTGCAATCACCATTTTGGATATGGAATCGAAAATCGATTAAAATACTTAATTCAGGTGTAAACGCAACTATGTTTGAATTGGAAGCGGATATGATATTACAAGCTAAATGGGCGGATTTAAGAATTGGGGAGGTCCCGATAAGCTATTATCCAAGAATAGGGAAATCTAAATTTTCAAATAGTCTTCGTCTTCGTAACTTAATTCTAATTCCACTATTAATCTTAAAACGAAGGCAAGGGAGTAAGAAATAAAAAATGAACGCCCCCATAACTAATCCAATTGACCTTGATTCATGGTTAAAGAATTGGATGCCATGGATACGACAACAATTAGACTTACCAAATGATGATGAAGTTGTGATTCAGAATTGGCTTGATAAAGGGATAAACAATTCTTCTAAGATAAAAGTAAATGAACTCATAAAATTTAACATGGCATTATGTTTCGCACCAGGACCAAATTTAGCCAAACATATTAAAGAATTTAACATCGGCAAAATTTCAAGGGTAAGTAAAATATCCGTAGATGGAGCAACTCGGGAAATAATTAATAATGATATCACTCCGGATTATATCATAACTGATTTGGACGGGATTGACGCTCCTTTTATAAATAATAATATTTCCAAAAAATGTAGGGTTCTTGTGTTAGCCCATGGTGATAATATCAATAAATTTGATAAGTTTATTAACCAAATAAATTCATATGAAAATATTATTTGGTGTACACAAGGAAAACCACTAAACAATTGGGTAAACACCTTGGGATTTACAGATGGTGATAGGGGATTAGCATTTTGCGTGCAAAATAAAGTAAAAGTTTTACCTCTTGGTTTTAGTCTCGACTCTTCCATAGTTGGACGGGCAAGTAAACCATACTATTCTGAAAATCAACCAATTTCAAAAAGGAAGATGATGAAACTAACAATTGCTAGAAAAATTATCATATGGCTGAATCAGACGAATCTGATTTACACTTTGGACGAAAGATATAATCCAGGAATAACAATAAAATTAGCTGATTTTATGATTTAATAACCAAATCAGTTGAAAATGTATACTTTTTTAATATATGATATTATCATTCAGGTAAGAGATAGTATCTAATGAAAAGTTTATGATGATGCATAAAATAACCAAAGCAAGAACAATAAAATAATTTCTAGGATTCCATGCATAAATTATTGTTCCTTCCAATCCCCAAATTGGAAGCATTGTAAGAAGTGCCACCATTGCGAACATTGATGAAGTCAAGAGTAATCCAATAAATAAACCTATTATTATGAATTTGCTAAACGAGCTGTATTGTGAGACATCAACGTCAGTGAATACTATTATTAATGGCCCCAGGAAGTAAATAAATAATGATCCAAACACCATATATAATGCGACTTTTGCTTCCTTATCTAAGGTACTAGAACCAATATTGATAAATTTACCAATCAAGATCCATGGACGTCCAAAAACTGAAAGAATAAATGTTATTGCGATCCCAACAGGATAAATAACAACTCCGGTTCCCATACCATATTTAGTTGCTCCAGTATTCCTTATAAAATAGAGAATGTAAACAAATATCACCCCAAATATCATGGTGAATGGGAAATAAATTATTGCAAACATTATATTATAAAATGCTAAAGGCAGGATTGCAGTCAAACCCAAGAGCATTCCACCAACTATCATATCTTTGTCTTTATTACCTGTTGACCATGTTTGACCAAGTCGTGAATATCCAGTTGTAGCGCTAGAATAACTATCTTCAGCATATATAAGTCTTGATTCCCGGCTTTTACTTAACTTCGAGCTTCTATATTCTTCAGTCTGAAAAACACCGATATTTATGCATTCATGAGCTTCGGGAAGACGATGTTTCCCACAGAATTTGCTATAACACAAGCTACATTTATATGGCATAGCAACTGATTCTGAACAAAAATTACATTCAACCATCCTTTTCTTCTCCTTTACTCACTTGGTATTTATCATAAATCTTTTTGGCTCCCTCAAAAACGCCTCTAATCGTGGATTCCACCTTCTCAAGACCTATTAATTTTTCTAATGAATTTGAAAGCATGACAGTACCCCTTAACGCTAGACCAACCTTTACTATTTGACTCTTGGATAAATGTGATCCGATAATCACCTGTTTCCCAATTCTAGGCCATAATAACAAAGCTGTCTTTTTTTTATCTGGATGGAAAAAACTTTGAAGTTCGACAATATCAGCTGATTTTATTTCTTCAAATTTCATTTGTCTAGTGATTGGCATCCATCCCAATCCAAATGACGGAGTTTCTCTAAATGTTAAACCGTCGCTCGATAAATCTACAAAATCACGATGCTTGTACGTTTCCCCATAAAATCTACCAACAACATAAATTAAGAGAAGACATGATCCCATGACATTTATCACCTGTATAGTCTTCGATGGATTCGCAAAAAAGTTCATAATCGCGAAATATGCCAAACTCGTTGTGAGTATTAATAATAAACCAAGAAATAGAAAGTTCTTGGAGACATTTTCGGAATCTGCATTCCAACGAGGCATCAATTTTACAATTAATATATTCCTATAATTACTTCTTGTTGGGATATCGATCAAGAGAGATTTTTCTTCTATTTGTAAAAACTAATCAGATCAATCGTGCGCATTATGTGGGAATTATTACCTTTGTTTGAAAACTTCAATATATTAAATTATTCGACAATTTTCTTCAATTCTATCTACTTTTCATACACCAATATTAAAAATTAGTCTTTCTGTAGTCTTACTGTGATTATCTAATGGTGGAAACGAATTTCGAAAAATTGAAGTTAGAAGTCCAAACAATTGAAAAAACATTATCCGGGAGAGTGTCGAAACTAAATTCATCTCTAACCGATATTGATTCAGAAATTTCAACCATGAATGTTTCCTTGCAGACTGTTAAGGACAAGGTGGCATCATATCGAAAAAATGTGCAAAATATGGAATCTGAACTAGCAAACTTAACAAGAGAAGAAGAAGAAGTTAGTCGAAATCTTGAACTCAAAGAGGGAATGAACAAACAAAATGAAGATGATAAAATTGAGTTAAATATCAAAAAAACTGGATTAGAGGCTGACATCACAAAAAGTGAGAGTGTTCAGAGGGAACTTGCTAAGAATATTGAGGAGAAAGAAAAATCAATAAATGTAGTTAAGGAAGCTCTATTAAATGCAGAAAAACTTTATGAAGAAAAAGTCGCCAGTATTGAAAATGAAATTAACGATTTAGCAACTGAAATTCAAAATAAAGGGAACCAATATAAAGTATTGCGAAAATTAATTCAAGACAATTATATTAAGGATTCTCAATATGATGTCTGTAAAGTATTAAAACAACCAGGAGTGGATACGTTGGATAAAGTAGTTCTGTCTTCAGGAGTCGATAAGAATACCGTGAGTGATACCATAAAAGAATTGATCTCACGGGGAGTAATAGCTTTTAATGAAGGAACGGAAGTATTTACCATGACTAAAGACTATGATATATGAGGAGATATGAGGAGATATGATGAGTAGAGTAAATGATAGATTAAATGAACTACAATTAGACATGGAGGGTTTTGTCAATGATGCAAAAAGTCGATTAGATGCATTTAATTTAATTTTGAAGGACATGAATCAAGCAGTTTCAAATTTGAACCAAGAAGAAGAGAATTTAAATGATGAAACCGGTAAACTTACCAATGAGATCAAATTATTAGAAAACAAATTACTTGACATAAAATCGAATTTAAAGATAAAAAATGAAAAATTAGCAAAATTAGAACCCGAAATTGAAGATCAAAATAAATCACTTGAAACGCTTCAGAAATCAATTAAAGAAGCAGAAACTAAATTGAGTGAATTAAAGTCTAACAATAGTACTCGTGAGAGTAAATTAAATGAATTAACCGCTGAAAGTAATGAGAAGGAATTGGCAAGAAATAAACTTGAATCTTCTATTGATGATAAGGTGACAGTAAATAAGCAACAACTAGAGGATAAAAAAGGTGAACTTCAAATTCTTGCAGAGGAGTATGTAATTTGGGATTATTTATTGTCAAGAATAGATCAACCTGAAGTTGAAATTATGGCAATTATAGCAAGTAATAGGGGAAATTTGGCATCAGATGATATTAAATCGCGAGTTAAAACTGTTTCTCCTGTATTTGTAGGACGAGCCATTAGTAAGTTGGAAGCTGATGAAAAAATAATCCAAAATGAAGAAGGAAAATGGGATATTGATCAATCATTAATTAGTGTGTTAGAGTAATAATCAATCAATTATTATTTTTTTATCTCGTCTTTTCTCGATTAAACATACTAAAAATATTGAATAAAAAATAATTGTTACCGAAAATGCTGGTAATGATCTAGATGTGGATATATTTTCTGGGGGTAATGTTGACGGAAAATTGTTGTTGATTATAATATTCACTTCGAGTATATGAAGAAAATAACCATCTGATAGCCTGACAATTATTTTTCCAAGTCCATTAGCATACAATTTGGAGTCAAATGTAATTTGACTATCTTTTATTGCAGTTCCAACAATGTGTTCGGTCATACTAATTTTGATAGATACATCTGCTTCTGCTTGAGTGCTTGCTTCCCATGAAACCTTAACATTATCAGATACTGTCCCTTCAGACGGTGTCAAGAGAGTTGCAGTGAAATCTATATGATTGTCAAAAGAAGAATTGAATCGGCTTTCAAATTCAATATCAAAGTTCGTTTGATGGGTAACCAACATTCCATATTTTCCATTGGGGAATATTTCAGTATTAATGGTTAATGTATCTCCTGATGAAATTAATGTGGGACCGTCCCTCGTCTCCCAGGTTAAATTATATTTAAGGTTCATGTTTTCTAGCTTTAAATCTACATAATCTATATAAATTGAGTAGTTTCCTGGTAAATCTACACCAAAACTACCTATCTCAAAATTAATTCCAGACGTTGCTCCCTGACCAGAGAGTAAATCATTATCAAGTGAAAATTCCTTCCCTGGAGGAATAACATACATATCAGCATCCGCTTCTCCAATCCAACTTAAATTTAGTTTGACTTTTTCTCCTTTTTTGAATTCAATATACTCAATACCTTCAATCATTGAGATATTTGTAGCGGTACCTGGTATCATACCATATCCATTGATTTTCCCAGTAGAATAATCGTTAGATCCTTGGTAGATTTGCGTTTTAATTTCAGTCACATGAAGTTCTGGGAATTCTGATATAGAGTAATTTGACGAATCAATTATAAGATCACCTTCTATTGGTAAGGATAACTCTTGTGAAAATTGGGGTTTCGGAGATGGTATATCATCTGATAAATATCGAGAATATATTTTTAAATCAATTGGACCCGCAATATATGGAGTACTCGCTACATGAACTAATAGAGTATATATTGTATCTTCTGCTGGGACAATCAAATTTTGAGCAAAGTTTTCCGATGTACTGCTGTCATAAAATCCACCACCAATATATGTTACATCTGATGTCTTGATTAACTCTCCTGCACTATTGAAGAGATAAAAATCTGGAACCAATCCAATATCCTCCCAAATACCTTGAATTACAAAATAACGTGCATCAACTGGAATTACATACCTGTAATAACGAAAATCACCAGTATTTGGATAGGTACCCCAGTCGAAACTTCCATATATTGATGTTAGATCATAAGGACTTTCAAAATCAATTTGATCTCCAGCATAAGTTGATGAACTACCCGACTTCGTCTTTTCCTCCGCTGCAATTATGATTGGATATCTAATTTCATTTAATGAGTTTGAATTAGTTTGAACTCTAATGTACGCAAATTGCAACTCATCTACAATCCCGTTCCCCTGAATATTAATCAATCCTGGATATTTTAAAACATCAATTGCGGACCATTGATCGTAATCATATAGTTGTGCATTAACAGTATAGGTCAACCCTGACCAATTGGGTATTTCTTCAATATAACCAGAATCTGTAAATAGAAGATATAAATCTCCAAAGAAATCTTCATATGGTTTTCCTGAATAAAGTTGTTGATTCCAGGTTCTTGTAGATATAAGATCAAAAACATAATTTTCAGATGCAGAATCATAGAGAACCATATCAGGTGTGGATAAACCAGCATCAAATAGACCTTTCCATGAAGTTTCATCTAGACTCAGCGATAATTGTAATAATTCGGAATTCTTCCAATTATTATCCAAATTCCAGTAATTCTCAAGGTTAATAGTAGTTGGACCACCAGAAAGTGATTGAAATTGGAAAATACTAGTATTCGTCAGTAATAATCTTTCAACATCAATATTATAGCTTTCGGGAGGTACAATTGATCCATTTGCGAAACTTATGGTTAAATTTAAACCAGCATTGAGTGTCGATGGTAGAAGTGATAAAGTGACATCCCTTAGCGGAGTTGTTAGTAGTGGATGATCTATTGCTTGATCATTTTCATCCAAAAAATACAAACCAAAGGCCGAATTTAATCTTTCTCCGAATAAACTAGATGATTCTGTTGATGAAACAAAAATCTGATCACCACCATTAATCGAAGACACAGCTTGATATGCGTCAATCAATCCTGAACCTTGGATGATTGGATGATAACCAAGATTTTTTGCAGTTCCTTTGAGAATAATTCGGATATTTTCTAGATTAGGATTAATGGATTGTTTCACTAAGGCTTCATAAATCAAAGCAACTACACCTGCAGCCCTAGGAGTTGACTCGCTTGTCCCACCAAAAATTCCCGCTGCACGAGTGCCATTTCCATAGCCTGTAATAACAGGATAAAGTGTAAATCCAGAATTCCCTGGTGCCACAACATCTGGTTTAATTCCACCATATGAAGTGGGACCACGAGCACTAAACCAAGCAACATCGTTTTTACCACCAGTTCCATTATAAAAGTGATACATTGAAGATGCACCAATAGTAATTGACATGGGGGATGTCCCTGGTCGATTAATGTTACCATAACTAGGACCTGAATTGCCTGAAGCCGTGACAAAAATTATCCCTGGATATCCATTATATAACAAATTGGGTGCAGAGAGGTAATCTGCAAATAATGAATAAAAATCTTGACCACCAATTGAGTTTTCAAAATCAATTACACCGCTACCCCAAGAATTTGAGGCAATATGGGCGCGATGATATGCAGATTGTGTGGTTACTTCCCAGCATGGATCAAGATTGATTGAACCAGGACAAGCTAGGTTAGGTTCCAGGCCTGCAATCCATAGCCATCCCATGACAAATTCAGATAAGCTCTGTGCCCCTTTGGTTGCGATAATCTTGGCACCAGGAGCTGATCCAGGTAGGGGATATGCTGTAGAGTTTTCCACTTCGGATGTAGTTTTTTCATCGTAAACCGGTATTGATACTTCCCCCCGAGAGACTGCAACGGCTGCTGATAAGGTTCCATGACCAATTGCATCGTACATGACAGAGATACCCATACCTGAAGGTAATATTCCGGTGATTGTAAATTCATCAGTTATACCGTAAATATCCAAGGTAGTGGATAACGCTCCCATTGAAACATCATTAACACCATCACCATTGATATCTCTTGCAATAATTGGATTTTGTCCTCCGTAGGGTAATTCGTCAGACAAATCCCAATCTACCAATGAAAGATACATTTCACCACTTTCTAGAATAATACCTTCTCTAGATAGACTTATTGCTAAACTCGTATCTAGATCCACATAAACTGTATCATAAACGTTCTTTGACTGGGAATCAACTAGAATAAAAATAAAATATTGGTTTGGTATTTTCTCGGTCAATCCGGGCTGAAACATAATCCCTACCTGATAGAATCCGGATAACGATTTTTTGCTAATGGTTGTTATATCCATGTCTTCAAGTCTAATTCCTAATTCATTACTTTTTGCCAAATTTAGATATTCACCCTCCCAAAAGGTAATATTTTCACCCTCTAGGGGTAGGTATGTTCGCCCAAACTTTTGAATGGAACTAACATTTAATGAGGTAATTCCAATACTAGTTCCTGTGGGGTCAAAACTTGCGGTTATACCATTTGGTAATAGTTGAGGCGATTCGGATAAATCAGAGATGCCAAAATCCACTCCACTGTCAATAATACCTATGACAACATCATTACCGGTGTTATTGAATTCATCCCAAACTCTCCTAGTTCCCAGGATGTCGTCTGCAACAAAACTGTTTAAATTTATCTTTGATGGTGTTTCATCTTGAATTCGGCTATGATTTAATTTTTCATCTAACAATACCTGTTTAACCTCAGGATCAATCAAAATTTCTCGTAATTTCGATTGGGATACATTTGGTACGAAATGCAAATAAGTACCACCCAGTTTTACAGGTGGAATCTTGGAAAGACTATATGGTTTGGCAGAGGAAGAAAATATCAAAAGCTGATCTTTAGATTTTTCATGAGGAAAATCACTTGTTTTAAGATAATTTAAAACTCGGGAAGATGCTTTTTGCTCAAATTCAGATGATGCATTTTTAGGGACAGGATTGATTGTGTTTGATTTTGTTGGACTAATATTGTAATCAAGAGGAGAGTTAAACTGTAAGGCATAGAGCAGCAATAACATCAATATAGATACAAATCTAACCTTTGTCCCACTTTTCATCAAAATAGTTATTTTTTGAGTACTCTTTAAAATTCGCATTAGTACGAATTTAATTTTTTAATAATTGTTTGATTTTTAATGGACATTTCAATAACCTCCGTTAGAATTTTTTTTGCGATCTAAAATAATATTGTGGTGATATACTCATACTTTAAGTAGATTTAATTGAAATAAATATTAGGTGCTTGAAAGAACTATTCTTTATCTGCTTAGTTTCGTATTAGTAATAAGCCCGATTTACTTGGCACTATTACTAGGTCCTAAGGTCAATAAAGAGAGATCAATCTATTTTTTGTTAGGATTGGCATTTAGAGGTTTAGTAGCACTTATGCAGTATATTATCAGTATTGAACAACAATTTGATAATCCAGAATCTGCAATTGCATTTTTGAGTAGAGTTACGCTTTCAGGAATATTAGAGGAATTAATACGCTATCCTGCCATAATAATCGCTCAGTATATTGGTTTTAGATTTTTAATATGGAGATCTGCTGATAACAATGAGAAATCATTAAAACTCGAGTGGTCAAATCTTAAAGACCCCCATGGAATGGGGATTTATTTCGGTGTCGGATGGGGTATTGCTGAAACGATTGGCTTTTTTATCAAGCCGCTCTACGAGGCATACCAAGAGGGTGTTGCATGGGATATATCCGATCATATTTTTGCGATTATTATCTATGTAACTGGAGTAATGGCTCATGTGGCTCTTACATACCTATCAATGGTGATTTCAGTAAATCGAGGATTTTACCGGTTTACGATTGGTTTACATGTAGGAGTAAATTTCATAAATGCCATTTTTTCAGAAGATGTGGGCTTAGTCCCACCAAATAATGCAGCGAATACTCTAATTGTTTTATTTACCCGGTTTTCTATTGTTCTATGTGCATATTTTCTACTTAGACCAAGAGCAAGGTATCTATCACCCGCAGTACTGCTTTTTCTTCAAGTTATGATGTTTTTAGGTTTTTTAACGATTGGAACTATCATCTTTCTATTTGTGTGGATCATTGCTAGTGACTTCCCATTAATTGGTAGCTGAAAATTTTTAGAGGGGCAGATTTAGATTTCTAAATTAATCTGGATTGATAGGAAAGATCAACTACAACAAATAAAAAATTTTACTAAAAATGTTGGGTCCATTGGAGTGGATATAGAATCAAATTCAATGTATAAGTATTACCACCGTCCTTGTTTAATCCAATTAAATTGCAATGAAATTACTTTTCTTGTGGATGTGCAGAAATTAAACTTAACAGAAGAAATATTTGAAATTCTAATAAATGATAATATAACCAAAGTATTTCAGGATATGAAATATGATTTTTCACTACTTTGGGATCAATGGGGATGCATTCCAGTAAATGTTTTTGATATAACGGTTGTTGATAACTTAATTCGACAAAACTTAGAAAATCGAAGTCTAGACAAAATTGTGTATGATTATTTGGGTAAAAAAATTAATATTCGTAAATCGATGCAGAAGAGTAACTGGGGTAAGAGACCACTAACGGAAAATCAAATTGAATATGCGAATACTGATGTAGAATTTTTAATTGGGGTAAAAGACAAACAGGTTGCCATATTAATTAAGGATTATCGACTTGCATGTTTTAAAAAATTCATGAGGTACCAAAGACCAATGACGCTAGAAAGAAAATTCAATATCAACTCAATATGGAAAATAAAAGGAGTCAAAACACTTGATCAAGCTGAGTTAAATCGATTAAGGAGGTTATTACTTGAGAGAGATAAAATTGCCAAATCATTAAATAAACCACCTCACTGGATTTCTAATGATAGTGTTTTGAAAAAATGTGCAAAAAATAATCCTTCATCGATAGCTGAATTTTCAGATATATTTCTCGAAGACAAAAAAGCCAAGAATTATCACTTGAAAATCATAAGGACATTATTCAGTACATTAAAAGATGTTGAAAATGATATATACTTGGAAGAACCCCCTCTAGGCGTACCCTTAAAGAGATGGATCCCAGTAGAACCCTTGAAATCAGATTATATCGCTATACCAGGTGTAGCGAAAAAAATTAAACAATGGAAGCTGGACTGTTCAAAGTCTACAAAACTACTACCTGATTTTTTGATAGATAATACAATTTTGGGTCAACTTGCCTCTCAATCGATTCAAGAAATGGAAAAACAAATTGAGTTCCCGGGTGTTATTGATGTATTTCATGATCACTTCCTCCGTGACCTGTTAGATTTTTTGAAGACTGAAGAATCAAATCTTAGTAGTTCAATATTGTTAAGAATATTCAATAAAGGAATCAAATATAATCATAATAAAGAGATTGATTGATAATGGTCATTTTGAATACAACAAATAGTGAGTGAGCCTCGGCATATAGTTAAAATTGCTATCTTATCTCATGATCAAACATTATATACAAAAATACAGGATTATGACATTTTCGGGATAGAATTCAATAAAAGCTATACACAAACTCATGGAGCCGCTTTTGCTTATTCACACTTTTATATGAATAACTATAGATTGACTGGTCAATTTTGGATGCTTGATGCAAATCCTCAATGGTTAGCGGTTAGAAATTTGTACTACAAAGGTGTTGCTGGAGTTTTACTGATTGTGGATCCAAGAGAGAAAGGAGCAAACGAAGTAATCAATAGATTATTACGCGAATTTATAAGTATTAATCGAAATACCGTACCAATTATTGTGCTCGGATTTAATGAAAAACATAAACAGGCAAATAAAAAATCATTAAATTTCGCGAAACAGATCGAAAGGTGGAGTGGTACCGTCATACCACATCTGAATATCCAAAAAGAGATTTCAGAAATCAAGGATGAATTGATTCTTTTCATGAATAAAGTGATTGATTGGCAAGCTAAAAATGTGATATATCAAACATTAAAAATTTATTTCTCCTTAGATGCAATCCAAAATAATACACGATCGATAAACAAAATTATACAACAATTAAGACGTATTTACACCTCACGGTATTATGATTTAATAAATGATGAAAGAATTACTAAAATCATTTATGGAGTAGCTTTATCAGAGGGATTTTCTGTAAATTATAATGATGCAATTATCATCTATAAAAAGAAAATTCAAGAAGATCCTTGGAATATTGACAACAACGATTATGATTCCCTTAATGATCTGGAAAAACCAAAAGTCAAAAAAATTAAATGAATCTGGATGTAAAGCAAACTTCAAATAATTAGTTGTGAGTGAATCCCTTCCATCGGTATGGCACGTCAAGCGCTTAACATCTGTAAAACTTCCAGTATTATGAACCAATTAAATTATGATTATGTTGAATATAATAAGTAATCCAGAAAGAAACCTCACGGTTCAACAAGCCGTTGATAGGACTTGGAATTTTGCATACTCGGATTTTGTAATGTCAGAAATCAGAAATGGGCATATTTAGACGAATTCCTTGAATCATAGTTACCCACAGCAATGTGAGGTGTTAATTTATATGGTACATGATACTTCAGCAGCTTTTTCTCTTCAAAAATGTCGAAAATATGCAAATTGTATTGATGGATGAAGTTTGATTGCATTTTATTTTGTGGAACTCGCGCAACGAATGCTAAAATGAGACTTGTGATCGATCTAAATATCAATTGTTTCAAATAATATTGGATCCAACTTATCATATGTCACCTGATAATTTGAGGAAGTTAGGAGAAAAACCAATTCCCATCAGTTTCGAACCAGATGAGGAAGGATATTACGGCCGAGAATGCCATCAAATGGGTTGTCAACGATATTTCAAGATGAAATTACAAAATAGAGAGGAAAAATCTGAAGGTGAAACACTCTATTGTCCATATTGTGGTTATAAAGATAAATTAAACAATTTCTTTACAGGTGATCAGATTGAATATGCAAAATCCATTGTTTCACAACTTGCGTATAAAGCAATAACAGATGATCTGAATAAAATAAATATTGGTCGGTTGATAAAATTAAAGGTCTCAAACTCACCTCCACCAACAAACTATTACCAAGAGCAGCAATTAGAAACCTATGTAAAATGTTCAACTTGTTCAATTAATTATTCGATATTTGGGAGATTTTCTTTTTGTCCAAATTGCAGTTATCATAATTCTTATGACATCCTTCTACTTAACTTAAAATTAATTACTGAAATGATTACCATTATTGAATTGTCAAAATCTAGGCCCGAGTTGCTATTTAAATCCTATGAAACTGTATTAGAAGACGTTGTGGCTACATTCGATGGTTTTGGGAGAGAGCTTACAAGAATTAAAGGTAAAGAAACTGGATTTCAGGCATTAGAAGCTGCACGCACTATAGTTCTCAACATATTCAAGATCGATCTTTACAATTCCCTATCTTCTGATGAATGGTGTTTTGTCAAAGAAATGTTTCAGAAAAGACATTTAATAGCACATAAAATGGGAATAATTGATGATTAATATATACGTTCGACAGGTGGACAACTCATAAATCTTGGTAAAAAAATTCATGTATCCAGAGAAGAAGTAGATTCGTTTATTAAAATGGTTAAGAAAATGGGTTTATTCTTGAAATTGAATATCGATTAAGTAATTTTCATGAAATATCATTTACAGAATCGATCTATCGAGACTTATCTGTTTTAGAAAAATAAATTTACAATATCTATCAGCTTTATAAGTTGCTTTTCTAATTTATTCTCTTGTTACCAAAGCATAATAACATTTGAATCGTGATATGTGGGATCCATTCTTTACTCTTAAGTCATATTTACAAGTGCATTACTAAATAATTTGTCTTAGGACAAACAGACACAGACACTATCGAGTACTCTAACTTAAACAAGAACATGATTCTGGGGCTCAAGTAGTCACCCCAGCTTGGTTTACTTAGATATCCTTTAAAACCGTGATACATTCGAATTTCAGGATCTGAAATGCCCCTAGAATGGAAGAAGAGGTCGGGCTTCGGGGATTTGAACCCCGGACCTATCGGTGCCCATCGGCTAACGATGTTTCATCGGAATACCTCGAATCGCGTAACTACAGCCGATTGCTCTAAACCAGTCTGAGCTAAAGCCCGAATTTTCAAGAATAATTTGGATCACAAAACTTTGATACAAACTAAATGTGAGTCATTTTTATCAAATAAAAATTAGATGATAGCATACAAAATTGGTTTTGTATTTATTGTATTTCATGAACCGGGTGTCAGTCTCGCCCTTTTGAGACCAGTCTTTCCTGGGATAGGTACTATCATGCAAAAACTAGAATATAGCTATAACTGATATTATATTATCACATCTAATCATGAATTAGAATTATTGATTGTAGTGTAAAATCCCTATTCCTTGTAACAAGCGATATTTTACTGATCACATAAATGCTTACCTAATCATATCTAGTATTTCCATTCAATGCCTTTAATCTATTTGAGATATAATATTGATACTCAGCAGGTAATTTTAATCTAAAAATAAGCAACAACTTTGTATCTGTAGTAAATTCAATTAAATTTTCGAAATCTGATAACTCACCCTGAACAATGTAGAATTGAGCGAGTTTGAGCAACAAATCGTAATTCGATATTCGTTTTACTGCATTTTTTCTCATTTCGTATTCAGTGCTTATTGCAATTTTGTAAAGGAGTTTTTGATTTGTAATCTTATGATTATATTTCAATATTTTAGCATGATCAAGATCTAATTCAATAAAAAATCGAGCCAAAAGATCTTCATCTTCAAATTCACAAAATAGATTTTTTGTTACTGTTACCCACCCCAGGTTATAAAACAAAATAAACAAATCATATCCTATTTCAATTATTTTCTCCTTTGTAATTATGATCGTGTTTTCTTCTAGATCGCTTAAATATTCAAATGGTTCAATATCACGATCATCAAGATTAAGGAGCTTTTCAACAGCAACATGAACATCATGTTGTATTTCATCTAACTCAATATAACTCAACGATTTATTGTTCATTTTGTTTAATAATTGCAGTGTTAATTCACATAGATATTTTGTATCATTAATTTGATCAAGTGCAAAATCACGTATATCAAGAAGTTTTGCCGTTTCATAGAGGTTAATGAGTTCCTTATTATTAAATTGAAAATTCGTAAATTTTTCTAGATATTCAATCATATCAAATTGTATCATTTCTAATTCTTTAATATTTTTTAAAATTTCAATTAATGTAGAACGATTTCTAATCTCTTTAAAGATAGTAAATATATACGGACCATAATCTGAATTGTATGATTCTGTCTCATATATATTTAGAATGTAATTTACTAAAAATTCATAGACATCCTGATTTGCTAGTCGAAGAGCTGCTTTACAACGAATATCAAGTTCAAATTGCTCGGATCTTGCTATTTGATCATCATGATATCGAGATTCGGTAATGGCATTAATTATTTCATACTTGTATTCTATATTTTTTTCTTTCCAGAATAAATAATTGAAGTTCTCTTGGGAACCAGAGAAATTTGATAACCGAGTAAGATTATCTCCGAATATTTGCCCTCGTGATATACCTTCTAATATCCTTAGTCTTTCATCTGCGTATTTGCTATAAACTCTCGATCGGTTTCTAATATCTTCAAGAATTTGTTTGTTGCTTATTTTTCCCATGAACTCATTTGGGGTACTACACAAGTATTTTGGATGGATCTTGGTAGCAATTTCATGTAAATATTTTGGATTTTTCAATTTCGGAAAAATGTATTCATTAATTTCTCGATTTGTTGAGTTGAGGAAAATATTTTTGAGTATTTTTTCATCTTTAATGAGTGTTATCTCCTCCATTGAATATTGTTTTTTTGAAAAATCAGATTTTTGAGTAATAACAATGGGATCAACAAAAAGTGAATCAGGTAGTTCATTCCCTGATTGAATTTGATATCGTTTTGATAGTTCTTTAAAGATAAAACCACTGTTATATCTAAGATCTAATAACCTCAAATTTTCCATTTTTAGCATTTCTTTTGGGATACTGCCTAAATAATTACTCGAGACAATTAATTCGACTAAATTGATGAGCTTACTTACTTTCCTTGGTAACGATTTTATCTGATTGTTTGATAAATGCAATATGGATAAATTTTTTATTTTAAGAAGGCTGATAGGTAACGATTTTAGATTATTGGATGATAGGAATAATTTTTTCAATTTGCTTAACTTACTAATACCATCTGGTAACCTGTTAATTCGATTCTCTGATAGATTAAGCTCTTCTAAATTCTTTAATTCACCAATACAAGGCGGAATAAAAGTGATGTCCCGACCATTTAAATCAAGGGATACTATTTTATTTTCTTTTATTACTATTGCATTTTGAAAATCCTCGATGTAGCCATATTCAATTACACGAATAGTGATAGATCCATCTTTAGAATTTGACTTGATTGGTTTGAATGATTTAGAATAAGTACTCATTTCATAAAATAATTTCTTAAGTACACCAAAATCATTCATTAATAATTATTTATATTTAATTATTTTAAATATTATCCCATTATAATGAAGATAAATTCTTGGAAGGGGTAAACTTGAATATGGTCAATCTCAAATTCATCCTAAATTTTTAATATTAATCAATTGAATCTCTATTTGCTTGAAAGGTGTTAAAAATATCCACAATCAATACTTCAAATGCTTTTTTTACATTTTCACCGGTTAGGGCCGATGATTCTACATACTGAACATCGATTTTGTAGTACTCTGATAATTCACGGGTATATTTAACCGCATCTTCATGCGAAACCGGAAAATCAGATGTCTCTCTTAGATCTGATTTATTCCCAATTAAAGTAATCGGGACTAATTCATCATTACTATTCTTGATCAGTTCTTCAACCCAATTGTTCATTTCTAAAAATGTTTCTGGACGGGTGATATCAAATACCAATAAAGCACCTGATGCCCCTCTATAATAGGTTTCCCGCATTACTTTGAATCTCATTTGACCTGCAAGATCCCAAACGTTTGCAGTTATATCCCAGCCCTCAATTTTCATCCTCTTCGCCGCGAAATCAGCACCAATTGTCATTTGATACGTTGCCTCGAAACCTTCACCAAAATATTTTTTTCTAAGTGAGGTTTTACCAACGCCTCCATCACCTAAGAGAACAATTTTACATGCCAAATTAGTTGCTTGAATTGATGTCATCCTCCAATGTTAATAAAAGCAAATACTCCTATACTTATAATAATTATTTTTCTACTACTTAGTTTAGGCCAAGAAAAAACAACAAAATAAAAATAAAAGCATTATTAACTAATTCATCACCAAAAAAGCTATCAATTCTAGATACGAGGATGTACAATGCTTTTCAATCATATAAGGGGTATTTCATTCCCTTTTCATAAACGCATTCATCATAATTACCTCTATTAGAATCATACCAAGATATAACTATGGTTGTCTCAAGTATTGGGCAATTGTTATCCAAATCTTCAATAATTTGGAAAAACTCCACTGGTATTGATATTGTGATGTCCTTCCAACCATCTTCCATTGACGAATATTTGTTCGTTTTAACTTCCTCTTCTAAAAAGTCGTCAAGAACAGATTCTAAATTTGGAATAACCGTATCCTTTCTTGTGATAGGTTCGCCGGGATGTACAATGATCTGCCACAAATTATAACAACGAGGATGTTTTCTTATTCCATACACTTAATATCTAAATAATAAATATAATATATTAATGTCATTGATATACCTATACAAAACTTAACGAAATAATAAATATAATATATTAATGTCCTGTCAAATCATAAAGGCGCGCTGGAATTCCCAAAATCCATTATTTTGTTTACCTTACGAATCTAAATTTAGGATCGTAGAACCAATAATAATGTAGCTAAACCCAAATTTCCCAGATCCGCCTTCCAATCCACATCTCCACCTGTACTAACCATGTTACGAACCGATGTCTTCATTATTTCCCAACTTTCTGCATCAACATACCTATGCAAATTACCTGTATTAATAGCACTATATACATTTGCATTACCACCTAATGACATCTTAAAATTTCTGGCTAAAAATTCGGCCAGACCATCTATTTCATTAACATATATATAACGATACTCCATTCGTCCTGATGTAGGATTTTGGTACTTCTGAGATTTCCATATCTTTCTAGACCACCACTCCACTGCCAGATCATAATCGACTCCATTTGGAGGCTTAGGATTATGTCGAAGCATAGTATGACCCTTAAACATTGAAAATAATGCCTCATCTGGGTAAACTAAAGACCTATAGCTTAATTGCAGCATATCTCTTACATTCTTGCTTCCGTCAATAATTAAAAATCCATCACTATCAACATTACTCCCGAAAATTCTGTCCATGAAATTATACTTTGGATCCAACCACGAACCCCCACTAGTTTTGAACTCATCATTCATAGTAATTCTTAAAGGTTCATTATTAGACCCTTTTGGCCAATCTGGCGATGATGGCGTCAACCTGCCATCCACAAATCTAAGCCAATCATTATCTATAATATTTCCATCTAAATCATATAGTATGTTATTTTTACTTAAAATGACCTTAACAGTGTTGTCATCAAAGCCTGCGTCGGCATATTTCGTGAATCGAGCATTTTCAAATATTAGAAAATCGCCTACAACATTTTGTAGAAATTTACCTTCGTCTCCCTTCTCAACAAAAAATCCTTGACTTTCCCTTTTCAATCCTCCCTGGAACGAGGCATGACGCATTCCCCCCCTATCATACTTTTGAAAGATAGCTAAATCTATGTCAGGAGAAACAGTGCTTCCTTCTGGTATAACAAAGTCCAAATTATTATAATCGTCTACTTCATGTAATCCCTTTTCCAGTGCCTCATAGAATTCTATTAATTGGGCATCAGTCAACGGTTGACCGTTATTGACACTGACCAATAGGTCATCAGAGGTTACCGCTATTTTATCCAAAATAACGTCGGCTTGTGCTGACTGCCCTCCTCCTATCCATTTTGGACCTTGTAAGATCCCTGCGTAATTACCCAAATCATTCTCTGTGGTAGATCTAATACTTGTTACGATATTATCGTAATACGATGATTGTAGTACATTGATTTCAGCAGCACGTTGTCCGTCTTGGGTGTATACACCTACACCATCTCCGGCGCGAAATACTACAGCATCAAAGTTTGCCCCTGCAGCGGGGTCATCTATCATCGATAATATAGCATTCCTCGTTCGAGTCAGCACGGCTTGTCCGCTGATATATATTGTTCTCACTAGTCTATTATAATAACCAGAACCATCACTACTCCAAGCTGAATCCCATGCATTTACATCCCCTTTGCTATTGGTGCCAAGAAATTGATTCATCAATTGTTGTCTTAAATGTTGTTGAATTTCATCAGGCATAAGTCTCCATAATGCATCGCTGTTCGTAATTGATGTCTCACCTGGATTTAGTAAATTGTAACCAGGCCTTCCTCCTTCAGCCACACTCTTTGTAAATTCAACATTAGTATATATTTCAGATCTGAACGCTCCTAGACTTGGCTCCGCGGACTTAGCATTGTATCCATCCAATAATTTCCTAGCTTCCTCTATAAAAGCATGCTCTCTCGGGTTCAAGAGCATATTATTGTCCAAAATCATTTTATTAATCATTTCATCAAATCGACCTGGAGACATCCAAGTGTCGATTCGATAAAATTCTAATATTTCATATATTGCATCATCAGACAGACCAGTGGTCTGAATGTCATTAAATGCGGCTCCCAAAGAACCGTGTTCAAAATTATTCCTAGTAATACCAGTGGCATCAGAGCCCCAGTCATGCAGCCTATTTGGATTCGAATTGCTAATCGGATTCGAATTGCTAATCGGTTCATTATAAATATGACCACCATGGTTAATATCGACAATTTCATCAGAATAATCATTCCCAATGGTTTTGCCTGCCTCAATTACTCTGGGTTCAACTTCACCTGCGGCATTTGGTGTTCTGGGTCTCCAAACTGTCACGGTACCTGCATTGTTAATATTATATATTAGTTCAGCACCACCCTGTCCATCGCTTTGTAATATATAGTAAGGTTCAAGGCTTATCCCTGGACCAGTATCACCAGCTACGATTGCTTCCTCAATAGCATTTTGATTTTTTAAATCACCAAGTATATTTAATTGTACATCAAGATCGGTAATAGGTACCCCAGCGTCCACAAATACTATTTTTTCCATAGTTCTTGCATAATGCTCATATTCTCCATACATTATCATCTGTTTTGTCTGAGCAATAGTTAATTCTGCATCCGCCATCAAGGCTTTTGTAGCAGCAGCGTCATATAATTGACCGGATTGATCAAAATCCGGATGAGCAAGATATGCATTTTCATTACCAACGCCAGCATTGATAATGGAATTATCTGGACCTATGTACTTGGGATTAGTCCTAATTCGAGCACCCCCTTCTGCGAGCCAGTCAAAAAATGTATATGTCTCCTTCTCAAGATCATATGCCCTCGCGCTCAATAGATTATCTGAGGCCATACCTTTTGCAGCACCGGTTTCCCGGACAACTAATGAGCCTGCAGCATTCGGATTACCAATATCAGTGGTAATAAGTGTATTAGCACCGAATTTACCAGATCCTATTGGAGCAGGGAATATAATGTTGATTCCCTTCTTTCGTAAGTTCCTTCCGCCTCTATCCAAAAGAGTTAAACCAAAATCGTTGTGTACAGGATTAGTAATGAGATAAATTTTATTATCCTCAAATACCGTTAACGTCTTCTTCTTGAAGACATCCTCCATAACCCCTTTATGACCTCGGGATAATTGAGCCTCACTACTAACTTGCATAGTCCTCATCCGTCGATAATTACCTTCTGCCTGCTTCATTGCATCTAATGGCGTCCTTGGTCTGAAACCCCAATCAAAAATAATATTCATAGGTTCGTAATCTTCCAACATAATCGGAGCTCCTCCTCTGTAAAAAGATTCGGACAATGCCCTATTGTCGGAGACTGACAACCCTGAAATTGAAGCAGCGTTAGGCCATTGTTTGGACCAAAATACCGTTTCAATCATTTCTAGTTCTGTCGATGTCATTTTTCTAACAATACGACCAGTGCTCTCATCAACGATGACATATTTCCATGTTGGTGAATATCCCGCGGTTAGGCCATGCAAACCTTGCCAATTTTTCATTTCGACTAGTGTGCTGTAACCAAGGGACGCCATTTTAGAGTCTTCCCTCTTCATTGCAATCATTAGGTCCGTTCCATCCCCGAGACCATATGCGATAGAGATCTTTCCAGCAAACCTGAAGTCTCCCCCGATTATCATAGTTACTACTAAATTAAACTTCTTCCAATCCGCGAGGCTCCAACTTGATGGATCTGCCCCTAACATCAAATTACCCATGATTCTTCCAGTTGTAATTTCACAGACTAATTGGTAAGGTTCAAGATTTCCTGAGGAATATCCCTCTATAGAATCTTTATAAACTAAACCCCAATCTGATTTCTCAGCACCAGCAAGCAAATTAGAACGTCCTTTTGACCAGTCTGGCATGTCGTATAAAGACTGAAATATTCGTCTAGTACTAGTATCTGCAGTCGCCGCCGAAGTTATCGGTTTAAATCCACTAAAACCTAAGAATTCACCTATGTTCATAGTTCCAACAGAAATAGGGGATCCACCTGATAATATATCTGGATTATATTTTTTAGCTATCTGTTTTGCCGCAAA
>CAZRLL010000022.1:1968-3582 GCA_964600735.1 uncultured archaeon | reverse complement strand
TATTCATTACACTATACGATTGCCGGCTATCTATATCTCCAAATATGGCCGCATATTGCGGATCTGTGCCATGAATGGCCTTTTTAGCATGATAAACATCAGCAGCCTCTATAGCCAGATTCATTACTACAGATTGTTGGGCTTTTTGCAAGGTGGCAATATCCATATTTTTTAAATTGTCAAACTCTAGGAATGGCCTACCATGATCATCAAAAGATCTGGGTCTCTGATCGGTAATAAAACTTGGGTTCTGTTTGTTTATTAACATGGGCAACTCTGTCTGCCACAATTCCTCGGATATTTCATATCGCATGGCAGGAGAGTATGCTGGACCAATTCCAACCTTCCATACATCTTGAATCGGTTTACAGCCCTGAATACCGATAAGCATTGTACTAATGTCATCGCTTATCTGACTCATTCCGGTTGGGCAAATTTCTAAATCACCTAATTTAGTTGATCTGAAAATACCGTCAGCTCCATTCATTTTATTCATTGCTCGAATATTCCTCGAAGTCGTGGTGTAAGCGATTCCTACTACATATTCTTCTAAATCACGATTTTCAAAAGCGATATCAATTAGTCGTCTTTGAACAGCAGTACCACCCCTGGCCAATAAACCGATGATTTTCTTCCACAAAGCATCGTTCGGACTCGTTCCGTATTCCTGTAGTGTCTTCCAAAAGCCTCCCGCTTTCCTATTCATAGTTGCAGTTAATGTCATTGCTTCATCTGTTAACTCTAAGGATCCACCAGTCTGATCTGCCAAAATCTGTGCTAATGGCTTTGCAGCTTGAGCCGCTTCATCGGTATGTTCAGCCGTGTTTTTAATCTCTATGCCGAGTATGCCGAAAATGAACCTCTTTAATTCGGCTCCAACATCTAGTCCTTTTTTACCTACCCAGATTAGTCCATCACCAGCCTTGCGTGCTACTGCACCAGCAAAATTATTAATGGCACCTAATATCCATTTAATAAAATCAAAGATCTTCAGGATAAATTTGAGGAATAGTTTAGCTAAATCAACAATCTTCTTAAGTATGAGAACAAAGAAGCTGATCAATTTTTTAATCAAAACCCATACTACATTTCCAATAGCCTTGGTAAGAACTTTCCATGTCGCTGGGGAATCCGCAACACCTTCAGCCACATTTCGAGTAGCCGCATCTCCACCTTTTGCATTCGAAAATGCCTGAGCAACATCTTTCCAAATACCTTTGAAACTGCCTGCCCCAGTTAAGAATTCATCAATATATTTTAGACCATCACTTACTTTACCCAGTTTTCTTAGCAATCCTAAGGGCAACATAGTAGCCTTTTTACCGAATTTAGCGAGGCTCTTAAGTTGTTGAGCAACAAAATGGAAAGGTCTACTAAATATACTGGTCGAACCCAATGAGCATACTTCACTCACTGAAAATGGTAATAATATCCTGCCTAACCATCTAAATATTATTGATGGCTCTAAAAATGAGTCTCTAAGGTCATCTTTGATACCAATGAAGGGATTGAATGCTAACATTATTTCTAAACCCAGCATAAATCCAAATTCACTGAATTTTATTCCGAATAATTTGATAGGATCTGCATTCAATAAATCAGGGAATACAGGTA
>CAZRLL010000022.1:0-1958 GCA_964600735.1 uncultured archaeon | reverse complement strand
CAGGTATATAATAATCCAGATCCCATCTGTAAGCCTCCTCTACATCTCCTCGATAATTAGAATCATCTACAAGCATTTCCCAGAAACGATTATTTTCAAATTCTGAAAATGGCGTGTCTGCATATGGATCTTTAGTGAAAGATACACCATAATCATACAATCCAGTCTGGGGATTCTTGAACTGTGTAAAATTCTGAGTGGCTGGGAATATATTGGTTATCATTCCATAAAACGTCTTTCTCAACCATCTCTGAGCCTCACTGTCCTTTCTTGCAGGAACCCATGATTTAGCTAAATCACCAGTTCTGCCAGTGGGCTCTTTTATTTGGTCCGTAACCAAATCAATATGGATTACATAGCCATTGTGATCAAGACAACCAAAAGCCCCAGGACCGACTGTTCCATCATCGAAACAAATCGGATCCACCCGATTATCGATAACACCTATTCCTGTCCCCATAGCAGCAGCCCACATCAATATGAACATTAAATGTTTAAGTTGCTTCCATGCTTGATCACCATTACTCAATGCAGCAGGGTAATCAAAATGATCAGGATTGGCTTCGTCGAATCTATCATCTGAATCCAAAGCTTGTGTAGTTATACCATTTACCATTAATGATCCTCCACCACCTGTCGTGTCAGGATAAGTCTGCTCGGAGGACTGCTCTTCCTCTTCTTGGTCCATGAGCTTAGTCAGTTTATTCAGTACCCATTTGCCTAAAGCCTTAATACCATCCCACAAGAAGGACACGGCTGCCTTAATAGCTTCCCCGACACTTTTAACTATTGCAACAGCAGCAGCCATCGCATTCTTAGCCGCGGTCTTGATATAATCGGCACCATTGGCCACCATAGAACCAACCTTATCCGACCATAATTTCAATTGTGAGGATACACTTTTCCAGATTGTATCGAAGGTATTCCCAATACCTACGACAATTTTGGTTACAGCATCCAAATACATACTTGCCAATTGCATGGCCCCGGCGATTAAACTATCAGCTAAATCGGCTAAAGGCTCTGGAACGTATTTTTCTAAGAGATCTTGTCCACTTGAAATTAATGGATCCAATCCAGTTTTATCCATTAAGAATTGAGAAGCATCACTGATCGCATCTACAATAGTATCAAAAGCACCATCAGTGACTTTATTGGCAGTATCTTTCCACCATTTTGCTCCATTCAATCGGTAGCTCTCTAAAGTGTTTAATTTTGATTTAGATTGCTCACCTATCAATCCGGCAATTAGGAATTGTCCTTGTTCTGTATCAATCAACGATTCTATGACAGAGCTATCATCTAAGGTAATAGAACCAGTTTCTAAATTAATTAATGTAATAACTGTACGACTACCAAGTTTTGAAATAATTCTAGTATCTGATAGAGCCATATCGATAAAAATAAGAAATCGGTTGTCATTAAACTCTAAGGATAATTTGTGTTCCAAACTGCTGGAACTATATAAAAGAACAGATTCTATTTTATCGCTCTTAAATATTTTTACTCCTCTATCTAAACTATCCCTACTATACACAATAGTAATAATATCATTACCATCGTATTCAATTCCAGAGAGATCCACCCTATTTCCATCAAGTTCTAGAGCAAGCAACCCAATTGATTTTGCCAAGACAGACATATTCCACGTGTTCTCGCCTGTATTCAGAATTAAATCACGAAATGACGCTTGTATGAATCGACTCTCCCTTCGACTACTCATAGGAACAGCAGCAAAGTTACTATAACCACTCAGAGCTGGTCTTGTAATACTTGGAATTATACCACCGAAATATTTACCATCAATCCGAGTATCCAATGAACCGGTACGGGCCAAAGATCCCTTCAAGAAACCTAAGGCTGCCCTTTGATGTAAACTGATCGAATGTATTCCATCTGGTAAATCATCCTCATCATACGCACCAGCAGGAGCATCAGGGGAGTCTGCAATTCCAACC
>CAZRLL010000021.1:0-29140 GCA_964600735.1 uncultured archaeon | reverse complement strand
TGTTTCTACAATCCTTGATGAGATGGGAATAGCAATCAGAGCCGGTCACCATTGTGCCCAACCATTGATGAATGCAATGGATGTTCCTGCTACTTCTCGTTTCTCGTTTTACATTTACAATTCTAAACAAGAGATAGATACCGCAATAGAAGGTTTAAACAAGGTTCAGAAAATATTCAATTAGGAGAGATTGGTGTGCCTTCAATATATCAAGAACAAATTATTGATTACTATAAATATCCACGTAACAAAAAAATCATTGAAGATCCAACAGTGGAATATGGAGATACTAATCCCTTGTGTGGGGATGAAATTCATCTTTACATAAAGTTGAATGATGAAGGAAAGGTTGAGGATGTAGGATTCCAAGGAAAAGGATGCGCAATCAGTCAAGCTTCTGTTTCAATTCTTACAGAATTACTAGAAGATATGACCATCGAGGAGATGAAAAAATTAACCAATGATGATATTATTGAGATGTTGGGGATTACGCTATCTCCGATCAGATTAAAATGTGCAATTCTTGGATTGAAGGTTCTTGAGGGTGCAATTCACAAACATGAGGGTGGAGAAGTTGGATCCTCTGTAGAATAATTACCATTTTTGATTATTTTGATGATTATGATTTTTTGCATCGAAGTATAATTCAAATGATCCGTTAACCTCAGCGTTAATTTTTGCTTCTGCTGGAACCCACCATTTAGTGATCCTTTTAGAATTTGTCCATGATGACCAAATTTTTTCAATGGGTGCCGATATAGATATTTCAGAGGTTATAGATGACATATAACTGATAATATTTAATCAAAATATAAGTTTAGAGCAAAATTATTGATTTTTATCATTCATTCTCGTAAATATTATATTCATAATTTCAAATTTTATTGTGAAGGTTAGTCAATTTACCCAATCTTCTAATTTATAATATAAATAAACCAATGATAATTATAGAAAACTAATCCCGATTTCGAGGAAAGGTATATGAAATTAGAAATTAAGGATTTGAAAGTGGAAGCGCAAGGTACTGAAATATTACGTGGTGTCAATCTAACAATTAAATCAGGTGAAATTGCTGGAATCATGGGTAAGAATGGATCTGGGAAAAGTACACTAGCTAAAGTAATATTCGGACACCCAGATTATATAATAACAGGGGGAGATATACTACTCGATGGTGAGAGTATAATAGAGATGGCTACTGATGAAAGAGCAAGATTGGGATTATTTCTAGGATTTCAATCACCTTTTGCAATACCTGGAGTTACGATGAATAATTTGATTAGAACTGCAATTCATGCCCAGGATCCTAATCAGAAAATGGAAAACCCAATAAAATTTATTCGACGATTAAAAGCAAAAATGGGAGAATTAGGTCTAGATGGGGATTTTATTAATAGAAGTGTTAACGAGAACGCTTCTGGTGGCGAGAGAAAAAAGGGAGAAATCATTCAGTTAGATCTGCTAGGAGCTAAAATTGCTATCCTTGATGAGATAGACTCTGGATTAGACATTGATGCGTTAAAAACCGTTTCAGAATCAATAAACAAAAACCGTCATGAGAAAGGAACTGGTTTCCTTCTCGTCACGCATTACAGCCGATTATTGAGTCATGTTAAACCAGATGTTGTGTATCTATTTTATGACGGTAGAGTCATACGATCAGGTGGACCTGAGCTAGCAATTGAACTTGAAGAAAGGGGATATAAAGATTTAATTGCCACATCAGTTAACTAAAATTTCCTACTAAAGATTCAATCTTTATTGAAATCAAAAAAATTTCTGAATATCAGAATAATAATCGACATTCCGAACTCTAACATTTTGAAAAATTAAATGACGTAATTGGATGGAAATTAATTATATTGCGTCTTTTGGACATTATTCGCATTTCAGAGAATTTTAAGGTTTGGGAAGTTTGTGATTGATTAAACAATTGTCTAATTAATTATAACTATGGATTTGGATGATGAGGGGGATCGATCAAAATGCTTATACGCGGGATTTTTCGATACCGACCTGTATTCTATCATGCAAAAATTGCTGGCATTTCTCAGCAACTCTCGGGGAGACCCAGATGACATCTCTCCACCCACCATTAGCAGTCAAGAATTTTGGAGAGAAAAGGTAGTCAAATGATGAGGTGACAATTCCTGATACCTGTTTCCCACCAACCTGGTAGTGTAGATCTCGCCAGTTCCGTCCATCAGGTGCCTGTCCTTTGAATGAATAATCTATAATGCCAATACCCTTATTCATTCTAAATATGATTACTCTGAAACAACTGCAACTGGTGTGGGGGTAGTCATCAATAGAATGTAAGAAGATGCGAGATGTGCGTCCATTGGTGTTCTCAGCAGCATAGAGGTTTACCCCAGCCCACTCTCCCTTTACCGGATCAAGTAACTCTCCCTTCTCAACCACTCCATAGAGGTTCATATTAAGATGCAGTGGGTTGTGATGGACATTGGTCATATCATCAAATTCATAGAGTGCCCCGGCTTTTATCTGCCCGAAGGATTTCCCGCACTGCGGGAGTCTTTCTGGTGTGATGATACAGATATGATTGGGTGCAAATCCTGAACAGGAATTGCATTTGTAAAATCTCTCCATTGTCTCCTCTGTTGTGGATTTTATATGTTTCTGGTATTCCATTCTCTTTGCTTGGATACCTGGCTGTAACTGGATTAGCTTCTCATTATCCAGAATAATATTGACCTCAATATTCTTTATCTTTGGAAAATGATGGCGTAGCGAATATAACAGTACTTCTCCTATCTTTCCTGGTATTTTATCCAGATCAATACCCCCCTCCAGATTGATCTCAAAAGCCTGGGGGAGACACTTGGCAACCACGCCAGCGATTAGGGATAAATCCAGCAGAATTATTTTTTCGATATACTCCGCATCAAAGGCGTCTATAGGCTGATCACCAATCGTTATGAGTATTCCAATTGCCTGCTGCTTTTGCAAAGATAATTCTCCCTCTATCCTGATTGCATCTGCAATTGTCTCACCCTTTTTAATAATAATAAAGCTCTCCTCTGTATTTCCTAATTTGGAGATAAATTCCTTAACCGGTTTCCTATTATCTGGACTGCAATACTCTGGTAATTGGGGGATATCGGGAGTTTTTAGCAGTTTCCGAATGCTTGGGAAACTTACCACCGCATTGCTGATATCTTCCAAGGATTCAGCATGTATTTTTCTCCCCAGAGAGAATGGATAATTTCTGGGAACTATAATTGGCACACCGATCTTCATAGCAGCCAGTGAGAGGGTTAGATCGAGATCAGACATCACTCCGGTGTAGATAACAACTCCTGGGGCAAATTCCTCGATAAAATGGGAAAGGGCATGGGTGTCACCAAATTCAATTCCTCCGTATATGAAGGAGTATCTTACCAGCATTGACAGAATGGTGTAAATTTTTATCTCTCCCTGGGGGTCATTATAGAACCTGAATTGCCATTTCTCATTGACCGCATGCTCGATCTGCTCGTTCATTCCCCTATTATGGGTAGCCAGCCAGCCATTTATCCGCTTGATGCCAAAACAGTGCTTTTTAATAAAAGGCATGTCCCTAAAAAACATCTCCTGTGCATAGGATTGATTGGATACATACAGCTCAATCAGTGATAAGACATTCTCAAGAATACTGACTGGATCTGTTTTGTAGCGGTCAAGAATGTCATCTCTCACTTTATTTGGGCTAGGAATCTCTTGATAACGCATCTGTACTAGTGGTAAGGGGTGGCTCTCCGATGGGAATTTCTTCCAATCCAGGCCCTCTGTCAGTTCCAAAATCTGTTCAATACCGTTTTCCAGTATTTTCTGCTCTGTTTCACCAAGTTTTACCCCTGCATGAGAGTGATCATTTGACATCACTTGAAAAGGAAATACAATGTATTTGAAAGTATTTTTTCCAATAAACTGGTTTTTTTCCCTCAGGGCATGGTACTGAACTTTTAAGCGATTTTTCTTAAAAATGGGGATTATTTGTGAAAGTAACGAAATTCAATGATCGATCGAGCCAAGACCTCGAATCAGGGAGTAAATAAGATGAAGAAAACCCTAAACGCAAAATTCGGTAAAGACTGGCAAGATCTTTCCGAGTAAGAACTAATATTCATTTTAAAGAACTATTACTAAGTTTAATTCGAATCAAAATTAAGTTTAACAACAGTATCTGCAAAATAATAGATAATCCGAACTCTATCATTTTAATCAATTAAATGGTGTAATAACGAATTCTCGAATAAAAAATGGGTTATCCTCGATTAATTAACTTGTCAATCAATTAACCTCACAATTTTTAAAATTACTTTAAAAATTGCCTGTCTGAATTCATCATATTTAAGCTGAATGACCGTTGTGAAGACGTTATGACTGTTAATGGAGAAGCTTCATCTGAAACTGTTATTGCTAAATTATCATTAATTGATAGATTCCTTCCTGTATGGATTTTGATCGCAATGATAATCGGATTTACCCTTGGATATTTCGAAAAAATTAATGATTTTTTTAATGCAGTCCAATTTGGGACAATATCATTACCTATAGCTATTGGATTGCTATGGATGATGTACCCAGTTTTAGCCAAGGTAAAATACGAAGAAATTGGGAGAGTAATGAAGGAAGGTAAAATGTTCGGAACTTCGTTATTACTTAATTGGTTATTTGGTCCAATTATAATGTTTACTCTAGCATGGATATTTTTGGCAGATGAACCTGCATTTCGAGAGGGAATTATTCTGGTAGGATTAGCGCGATGCATTGCAATGGTACTGATCTGGAATATGCTTGCTGGGGGTGACGCAGAAGATTGTGCGGTATTAGTAGCCTTAAATTCATTGTTTCAGGTTCTTGCATATTCTTTGTATGCCTACTTCTTCCTTACAGTTGCAAGCGGATGGTTTGGAGAAGGAAATTCCGATATTGACGTAGCCATGGCCGATATTGCACTAAGTGTATTTATCTTTCTGGGGATCCCTCTGATTGCTGGAATAATAACCCGATTTTATGGCTTGAAAATAATTGGCAAAGAACGCTATGATACTGAATTTGCCCCTAAACTTGGACCCACAGCATTAATAGGATTACTGTTTACTATTGTTGTCATGTTCTCAATGCAAGGAGAACAGATTGTTGATTTAAAGTGGAAGCTTTTACAAGTAGCTTCTCCCCTAATAATCTATTTTTTCATAATGTTTGCAGTTTCCTTTCTCCTCTCTTGGTTGCTGAAATTCACATATAGTAAAACTATTACATTGTCATTTACAGCCGCATCTAACAATTTTGAATTAGCTATCGCGGTGGCTGTAGGAACGTATGGGATCGAAAGTAATCAAGCAGTGAGCACAGTAATAGGTCCTTTAGTCGAGGTTCCAATCTTGATTATGTTAGTGTATATTTCCCTATGGGTAAAAAAATATTTCTTTACCCTTGATGGGGTACCTAAGGCATTTGGAAATAAATAGTTTTAATCAATTATTTTCTTTAACCAATTTACTACTTGTGGATAAGCAATCAACCTATTTTTCAGTTTTGCAACTCCATGTCCCTCATCAGCAAATCTCAATAGTTTCGTTTCCAATCCCATCTCCAATAGCTTTTCATGCATTTGTATAGATTCAGAAAGAGGAACCCTTTCGTCATTATCTCCTTGGATAATAAATAATGGGGCTTTAATATTCTCAATTTTATTGATTGGACTGATTTTTTCTAACATTTCGAGGTCATCATCAAGGGACCCATATTCGCCTTCCCTTAATTTTCTTCTCCAAGGTGCAGTATTTCTTAGAAATGTAACAAAACTCGATATACCGACGATATCAACCCCAGCCTTCCATAGATCAGGATGTTCAGTCATCGCAGAGAGGACAGCAAATCCACCATAGGATCCGCCATAAATAATTAAATTGTTACTATCGATATGATTATCATTTTGTGTGAGGTGTAGTGCCAGATGCTTAATATCTAATATGGAATCCAATCTTTTTTCTTTATTATCAAGATCCATGTAATTACGTCCATAACCCCTTGATCCTCTGATATTAGGTGCAATGATGGCGAACCCTGAACTTAAATAAAATTGAACAACAGGATTGAATGATGGGCGATATTGTGCTTCAGGTCCTCCATGTATCATCAAAATCGCTGGCCATCCACTAATTGGTCTATTGCCTTTTGGTAAATATTTGAAATAAGGAATTGTCAGATTGTCAAAGGTCATGAATTTTTCAATAGAAGAATCGCTAAAATCACTCGAATTTAATCCTGGTGTAGAAACGTTGGTAGATTTCCAGGATTTTAGTGAATTCACGTTGACTGTATACAAATTAGTAGGGGAAATTGATGAAGAAAATGTAAATGTGAGGAGTGATCCGTCATGGTTTAAGTGCATACTTTTGATAAATGAACGTTGATCACCTGATTCCATAACACCACGCAATTTAATATCAATTTTATCAAGGTTACCAATTCCATTTCTTGAGAAATTTGCTTTAAATATTGATGTATACCCCTGATCGTTTATCGTGAAATATATTGCATCAGACTCCTTTTTGAATTCAAACGAATTGAAATCATTTTCAAAATTGCTTTCTATCTCCTCATAGAAGTTAATTTCACCCTCCATTGAGAGAATTAAAGGTCGTCTAAATTCGCTTTCATGTGCAGAATTTACAAGCAATGTATTATTATCAAGAAATCGGATGGTCTCCCACAAACAGGATTTTGTCTCATTTAGTTTATTTGTTAAATTAGTATTTTTACCATTTTCAATATCTACTAATATAAGATCTGAATGGATGCTTGAATACACATTATTCACAATTATCTGGTTTTCATCATCGCTTATAACTGAAACAGAAACAATCCCTTCTTTTGGAGTAAATATTTTCTCTCTTTTATTTTCGATCAATGGTAATTTGTGTCTATAGATCTCAAATAATGCTTTATCATCAATATTAGCAGAATAATACAGATAATTTTCACTACTGCCATTTATATTGTGTTTTGCCTTTAGATCAGATGTAATCCAGTTTAATTGAGAATTTAAATCTACTTGTCCTATCTGAAAATTCTCATCACCACCTCGATCTCGTGTAAACACAATAGAGCCATCACTTAGGTATCTTGGATTTGTACACCTATCCTCTTCAAATGTTATGCGTTGGGGCCAAACACAAATATTTTCCTTAATGTCTGTGGTGTAAATTTGAAGTAAACCAGGTGCATTGTAAACAAACACAATCTTATTTTCTTTTGGATGCCAGTATCCTCCACCTGCAGCTTCTATTGCCAAATAATGCTGAAAATTATCCATTACGTGATTTCAATTTATATTCAAAAAAATCTAACTGAACTAAACTAATCCATAGATAGTTTTCGTATTTCAGATTATTACTTTTAAAATCATGATTAAGCCTATTCCAAAAAATATAAAAATTAATAATTTTTCGGATGTTGCCGATTTCACCTTTGAGGCTAATAACGGACCGATTTGTCCACCTATTAACACTCCAGGAATTGTAAATATTACTAAAGTCCATGGAATGGATTCTACACCTACATAGATTATATCTGTAAAGGAAGAAGTCAATACCAAAATAGTAACCACAAATACAGATGTTCCGGAAGCAATTTTCATTGGCAATTTACAATTAGATCGCAAAGTTGACATAGTTGTTTCACCTGCCCCTACAGATATGAGACCGGTAAATATTCCACCAAATCCTGCCAATATCCGTCCAGATCTTTGGTTACATAATATATATTCATATTCATTATTTTCAAAATCAGTTAGCTTACGAGTTGGTCCTTTATGATCCTGTGGTCCAATAATATGACTTTTCCTGTTCATATAAACAGAATAAATTCCAATCAACCATAGACCCACTGCAAACATTAAAATGATCAAATTTGCATTAATATTCCTTTTCAGAAGCGTACCCACAATTGCAGCTGGAATACCAATCATTATAAACGACCTAGCTGTTTTGAAATCAATCAACTTTTGTTTGGAATATCTGTACAATCCAGAGGAAAAACCAAACACTTCGGTGATTAACGCTGCTCCAAATGCATCAGCAGGATCAAGAGTATCCACACCAAGAGCCGGAAATAGCAGAATAAAAATTGGGGAGAAAAAAAGTGCCCCCCCAACACCCAAAATCATGGCTAAAGAAGCCACAATGATCGATATTGGTAACATAAACCAGTATTGATACCACACAATTACTGGATCAAGCACAATTATAAAAAAAATACGGTTCAGGAGGAAAATTGATCTTTGATAAGATAATCTATTGAAGGAAGATATCTCTTGTAATGACGGAGAGTTGACAAATTATTGACATCTAGATCGATAATAATTTCAAAGTTTAATAAGAATTATTCGCGCTATCCTTAAGATAAATATAGTCTCATTAATTTTTTCTATTATGGTCTCACCGATGTTGATTGAGTTTAGTGAAAAGAAGAAACTGAAAATCGACGATATTATATCCAACGTCATGGCTTCATCACATATTCCGGGATTAAGTTTTGTC
Organism: uncultured archaeon; assembly: GCA_964600735.1. Lineage (GTDB taxonomy): Archaea > Asgardarchaeota > Heimdallarchaeia > Heimdallarchaeales > Kariarchaeaceae > LC-2. The sequence goes on along the minus strand of CAZRLL010000021.1, from coordinate 20,588 downwards.
ATTGTCCATGATGGAAAAATATTATATAATCGAGGATATGGAGCAACAAATTATAGCTCAAATCAACCCATAACACCAGGTACTCTCATTGGAATTGGATCATGCACCAAATCATTCACCTGTCTGGCAATTATGAGACTCCAAGAAGAGGGTAAACTGAGTATTGAAGATCCTGTAAGCAAGTTTGTTCCTTTAAAAATTGGAAAAAAAGATAGCCTTATTTTAATCAAGCATCTTATGTCTCATACTTCTGGTCTTCCCAACCTTGGGAGTCTATCATTTACAATATCAAGGATGTCAATGACAGAAAACCCCTCCTGGATTCCCATGGCAAGCTGTGATGATTTTTATGCTCATATTAATAATGCAGGACACGAATTGCTTGAGAAGCCAGGTGAAGCAAGATATTATAATAATTCTGGGTATGTCATGTTGGGTCATATTATTCAAGAAGTATCAGGCATGAGTTATGAAAACTATATTGAGGAACATATTCTTAAACCATTAGAAATTACTAGAGGAACATTTGAGAGGGATAAGATCATGGCTGATGATGATGTCATCACAGCTTATTTAGTCCCGAGAGAAGGAAAAAGAATACCACGAGAATCTGATTTTCCCATTGAACCTCTGGGAAATGCAGCTGGTGGATTATTTTTATCAAGCAAAGAAATGGCTAATTACATTTTGATGAATCTTAATCAAGGAAAGTTTAAAGATTTACAGATAATAAGCAGCGAATCGTTGAATAAAATGCAAAGCATTCAAAGTAAGGATAAACCAGTTACCAAGCATTTTGGTGACAGCGGATATGGATTTGGATGGGGCATTTTAGAAGGAGTAATGGGTTACACGATGATTTCACATGGAGGGTCTATGCGAGTATCTGGGGCGAGTATTTCATTATTCCCTGAATTAAGTCTAGGATTTGGTATTGGTGTTAATATGATTGCTCCACCTCAAGTTAGCTTTGATATACTAGCTGTTTTAATTGACAAAAACATAAGTGAAGAATTAATATTCACTACCATAGGTCGGGAACAGCAAAAATTGGTGGGTATTTACAAAACATATAAGGGATTTAATACCATTGAAATATTTATAAAATCGAATTTATTGCATGTCAAAGATATTAACTCTGTTCATCCGATTATATCTGGAGAGATACCACTCATCCCAATCAGCGATGATCCCGAAAACAGAGAATATTTCATATATGTGGCACCAGGATTAAAACAAAAAATTGCATTCAAAGAAACCGTTGATAATAATCTATATGTCAATATTGAACGATATAGATATCATAAGGAATGAAACTTCTGAATTTGAGCTAAATCGAAAAATATCAAAAAGAAAATTTATCTTTTCCATTAATTGCCGAATCTTCTCTTGAATTCACTAATTTTGAAAGATAAGGAAAATTATTCAATAAGATATCGATTGGGAAGGTCAAATCATCAGAGTCATTCATTTCAACGGCTATTACCTGTTCATTTTGGTTTAGAGCCAATGAAACTGTTCCGGTAATATCAAATTCACCTCTAGCAGATATTCGTGTGTTATGCAAATAAATCCAAGCATCGGTCTTAAAACCCCAAATAGGAACTCCACTTAAATTCCCAACTATTTCGTCAATACTTGGTTTTTCAAGAGTTTTCTCAACAATCATTGTATCCTCATTTTTAACAACAATATTGCTTCTTCTCAGGATTTCTTCCTTGGGTCTTTCTTTCACACCTAATACTATATTTGATTTACCAGAAATGAATTCATAATAAAAGGATCTCAGTTCATCTAGTTTGAACACTGTATCTCCAGCCATTGCGATTAATGGTTTGTTATGAAATTCTGAAGCAGACAAAATGGCTGTAACGATACCATTCAGCTTCTCTTGTAGAAATAACTCAATATGAAGATGCGAAAACTCCAAATTGAGGTAATCATTTACTATTTCACGAGATAGGGTATTCACAACAATCCCAAGTTTGTTAAAATTCATTTTCTCTATAGCTGAAATTGTCCAATGGAGTAAAGGTCTACCATTAAATGGCAGCAGAGGTTTGGGTACAATATCGCTTAACGGGCGCATTCGTTTACCTTTCCCTGCACATAGTATTAAGAAATTTGGCTTACTCTCCATATTTTTAAAGTAAAAGTTTTCTTATGGTTAATATCTCTTGTCACTTGGCCAATCCTTTTTAGAATCTAACAAATAATTTCGTAAAACAGTCGTATCAGTCACAAACTACCAACCTATCTAATGAGTGTGCGAATGTTCGTAAAGAACAGATTATCTCAATATGATCATTTAGGAAATTTTTATTCAAAAATGAAATTAATCATATTGATCATGTTCATATCTCTTCCAACAAAGGAGATATCAAACAAATTAATGACAGTAAGATTTGGTTATTCTTTTCGAATAATATAAAATTATCATAACAACCAATGTTGAGCAAATGTTCATTAATAATGAGGTAATAAGTAAAGTATAATTCACGTACCTTGTAAATTTAGGGATGTTGCATCAGATCGAAATTTATTTGTTGAATATAATGGAACAATTAATAGATTGGGTTCTTAATCCGTATGACAAAAAAAAAATTAAAAATCTATTTTAATGTGTTTTCATGATAATAAATCAACCATGTAGTAAAAGAAGTTGTTACATTAAGATATCTACTGGACAAATACTTAAAATAAGTCGAATTACCAACTATAATAGGGATACACGTGAAATCTCTAAAGATATGGAAATGGCATATTATTGGAAAAAAGAACAAAGAACAAGAGTTAATCAGGCAGAAAAATAAAGCTAGAAAGGTTGATAAGGTCAAAATGCTTCGAGCAATAGAAGAGAAGAAGAAAAGCATTCGTTTCATGCCAATCTTTAAATATTTTTAATTAATCAGTTTCAATTTCAGTAGCTGCGATTAAATGAAATAATGATCGATCAGTTTTTGACAAAACTTTTGAGTCTATTTTCTATTATTTTTGATGTTTTAGTCACCGATAATCCACCTAAAGCAGTACATCTTAACTCATGTGGAAGACTTTTACCCACTTTATTCATTGCTTCAATAACCTCATCTAATGGCAATACGGCATCAAAATTTGCAAGTGCCATATTAGCACAAGAAAGAGCATTACTTGCTGCCATTACATTTTTTCCTAGACAAGGAACTTCTACACGATTAGCTACAGGATCACATGTCATACCAAAGACATTTTGCAAAGCCATTGAGGCCGCACCCAAAGCCTGTCTTAAACTCCCCTTCCCCAAATATACCAATCCAGCAGCAGCCATACCTGAAGCAGAGCCACATTCGGCTTGACATCCACCCAATTCTGCCGAAAAAGTTGCCTGAATAGATATAAAAATTCCGATCATGGATGCAGCAAGCATTGCTTTGACGAGTTCATCTTCCGATAAATCCATTATACTTATTACTCCGATTAATGCACCAGGAAGAGTTCCACAGGATCCTGCAGTTGGAGAAGCAACAATTATCCCCATAGAGCTCTTTACTTCCATCATTGCTGTAGTATAAAGAATTATCTGATTTAAAATACCACTTTCTAATAAATCCTTGTTTTCCATTTTTTCTTTAAAGAAACCTGATTGATGACCCAAAATTCTATCCTTAAAATCTGATCCCTCGATACCTTCCAAGATCGATTTTTGCATGATCCGACATATACTCCTCATTTTGTCAAAAACTTCTTGACCTGAAATATTCCCCCTAATGATTTCATAATTGACTGCTAGCTCCCATAAATCCAGATTTTTATCCTGATTATATAGCATCATTTCTTCCATGCTACTAAATGGTAATTTCACTTCTTTACGAGAAAGTATTGGTAATATAGGCTTTAATTCCTTGAGTGTAGATATTTCGAATTTATTATGAAGATCATGAACAATTCTTTTTTCCAGAAATTTTTGTGCTTTCACTTCAATAAATGAAGAATTCGTTCCCCTGTGAATTATAATTTCATCAGCAACGATTTTTTCTTGTAAATATTGAATAACCGAATTTAGAATTTCAATTTCATTGCAATAAATCAGAGTTTCATAATAATCACCAAGCATTGAAACTTTAATACCATCAATCTCAACGATTTCTATCATCCCCCCTCCTGTAGAGATAGCTACCATTTCATGGACGTCAGTATCATTCCTTAATGATAACTTGTAGGTATTTGGATGTTTGACTTTTAAATCTGTAATTTCTATTTTTATTGTAATTCCGGCCTCTTTAACAGATTTAGCATAATCCTTCAATCTTTCATCATAAGCATCCCAGCCAAGAAAGCCACCAAAAAGACCCATATCCGATCCATGACTCTCGTGTGTTGTGGCTAATGAACCTTCTGGATCAAATTCGATTAGCACATCTTGTATATCACCCCTCATTAAATCTCTTGCCATTCTTCCAATACGAACCGAAGCTGCGCAATGTGAACTAGATGGTCCTCTCATTATCGGACCTATAACATCATTGAAAATACTGGGATATTTTCTTTCTACCATGAACTAAAAAGTTAGATTTTACATTTTATTTTTATGGGATTTGTAGATAGCTTATTCATAATAATCAGCAGAAAATTTTTCTTATGATACTGACCCATAAATAAAATGGGGCCTTAAACATCTTGGGCACGGTTACAAATGATGTTAGAAGTTATCACCCATCAATTAACCTAGTCAATGTCCAATAGGATTTTTCTACTCCATTCAAGGCCTATAATCTGAAAAATTAAACGCGTTTTTTACTTTTCTTATTAAACATATATAAACCTGATTAATTATTATTCAGTCTTATTATAGAATTTTTTACGATTAATCGAATTGAGGATTCCTTAAAACGATCAAAAAATATTAAATTTAGATATTTTGATATAAATATACCTGGAATTGTTATTGTTGAATAATCCTTCGAATACACCTGAATCAGAATTTCAACATGATTACCAGAGTAGATTCTCAACTTATTACGATTTAATGCGATTTTCAGTTAATGAAATTTTACTTGTCTCGAGTTTGTATGACAATTTTATACTAGAAGAGGATGGGAAGATCTCGGAAGAAATGTTTACCGCATATCGGAAATTAAATTTGAGCAGTTTACCACCAAGGATAACCAGAGTTTCGACAGGTGCAGATGCGATTAATTTGGTTAAAATGCGTAAATTTGATCTTATTATCACAATGAGACGTTTAACAGATATAGATCCCTTTGAATTTGGACGTAAAGTAAAATCAATTAATCCAGAATACCCTGTAATACTACTACTTACTAGTTTTGCAGATATTATAGGGATTGATACCAGTAGGAAAAGCAGCATAGATAAAATATTTGTTTTCTCTGGAAATTCGGATATTATCCTGGCTATTATTAAAATTGTAGAAGATATGATTAATATTGATCATGATATTGAACATGGTCAAGTGAGAGCAATAATTGTTATTGAGGACACAATTCAATATTATTCATTGTTCTTACCCTTAATTTATCGTGAACTGATCAAGCAGTCCTGGAAATTAATGGAAGAAGGGGTGAACATTGAACATAGAGCTCTAAGACGGAAAGTTAGGCCAAAGATATTACTCGCCCAGACCTACGAAGAAGCAATTGAGCTTTACGATAAATATAAAGATTATCTCCTGGGTATAATATCTGATGTGGGATTCCCCAGAAATGGTGAGAAAGATTTCAATGCTGGGTTTGATATCATCAAGTACGTCCGAGAAGAAAAGAAGTATTTGCCTATTTTAATACAATCATCAGATCCTGGTAATTATGAAAAAGCTAAATTCTTTAATGCAGAGTTTGTTCATAAAAATACTCCAGACTATTTACGGAAGTTTCGAAAATTTATGAAAGATTTTATGCTTTTGGGTGATTTTAAATTTCGAAATGAAAATCAAGAAATAATTGCTCAAGCTGGAAATTTAGCAGAATTTGAAAAAATCCTTAAATCAGTACCAGATGAGTCAATAAAGTTCCATGGATCAAAAAACCATTTTTCAAATTGGCTATATGCTAGAGGAGAGTTTGCAATTGCGAATAAATTAGCAGCTTATCGGATTTCTGATTTTCAAGATTTAGAAGAAACTCGTAAATTTCTGTTGAAATCCATTCGCGTCGTGAGGAAAGAAAAAAGAATTGGTGTGATTAATGAATTTTCACGAGAAGATTTTGATTTTTCGATTCCTTTCGTCAGGATTGGTAATGGTTCTTTAGGTGGCAAAGGTAGAGGGTTAGCATTTATCTATTCATTATTAACAAGTTCTAACTTCTCAGATTTATATCCAAATATCGAAATAAATATTCCAGAAACAATTGTAATTGCAACTGATTTATTCGATCTTTTTTTAGATGAGAATGATTTGTACGGTGAGATTTTACCTGAGGTTGATGATGATGAAATTATTAATTCATTCCTGAATGCAAAATTACCCTTGGAATTAGAAAAAGATCTTGAAATAATTATTGAAAGGACTTATTCCCCCCTAGCTATACGATCATCTAGCCTTTTGGAAGATTCTCAATTTTTACCTTTTGCAGGTATTTATCAAACATATTTTCTTTCTAATGACCAGGAAGACACCATTACGAGATTAAAATATTTGAAACAAGCAATTAAATTGGTATATGCTTCCGCTTTTACCAACTTAGCAAAGAGTTATATCAAATCAGTAGGACAAAGAATTGAGGTGGAGAAAATGGGAGTGATAATTCAAAAAGTTGTCGGAAAAGCACATGAAAATCGATTTTATCCTGATTTTTCAGGTGTAGCAGAATCATACAATTATTACCCAGTCAATCGTATTCAGCCTGAAGATGGTGTTGCTCAAATTGCGGTGGGATTAGGAGAAACAATTGTGAGTGGGAAAAAAGTATTATCATTTTGTCCAAAATATCCAAAAATTCTACCTCAAATGTCCACTCCTGAAGATGCGTTAAAAAATTCTCAAAATGAATTCATTGCTTTAAAACTCGGACATAAAGAAATTGATCTGAAAATGGGAGAGTATGCCACATTAGAAAATTTTCAAATGGAAACTGCAAAAGCTGATGGAACTCTTAAGTGGTTAGGAAGCACTTTTGACACTCAAAATAATCGAATAGTAAATAATGTTAACATAACTGGACCATTAATTATTTCATTTCCATTTATTCTTCAATATGAAAGATTTCCTTTGTCTGATATATTAATGAAAATACTTTCAATTGGTAAAAAAAGTTTTGGTTCTTCAGTTGAGATTGAATTTGCAGTGAATTTAGATTTGGAGGCTAATAATCACGAATTTTCATTGTTACAAATTCGACCTTTGGCTATCAAAGAGAACCATTTTAAAGGGGTTATCGAAAAAAATATCAATAAATCGGTGATTTACACTAATAATGCAATGGGAAATGGTATATACACCAACATTAGGAATATTATTTTTGTAAAACCAGAGAATTTTGACAATAACAAGACATTTGAAATAAAAGAAGAGATCCACAAGTTAAATGAAAAAATGGAAATTGATGATAGTGAATATATCCTAATTGGTCCGGGAAGATGGGGAACTCGCGATAGGTTCCTAGGAATTCCTGTAAGGTGGAATGATATACACTATGCAAAACTCATAATAGAAATGGGAATGAAAGACTTTCAGGTTGATCCTAGCCAAGGAATGCACTTTTTCACGAATATAACAACTACTGGGACCGGATATTTTAGCATCTCTTATCCTGACAATGAAGAGAACTTTATAGATTGGGGATGGCTGAATCTACAAAGTGCAGCATATGATTCCTTTCATATCAAGCATATATTACTGGATAGTCCGATTACAATTTTAATTGATGGCAAAAAGGGGAAAGGTTGTGTATTGAAACCTTAGATAGATGTAATTGGGACGTTCCTATTGATTTTGTGCAATCATTAGTAAATCTGTCTCTAAATTCTTACTTACTGGTTGTTCGATAATCCGACCGAGCTCCTCACCTTTATCATTTAACACTATGAAAGTGGGTATCTTGCGGACATTATACTTTTCTCTTACACCTTCTTTATCTCGATCTTCAACTAAAATATCCCAATCTGGTAGTTTTTCTGTGATTTTGGCCATCCGCGGCACTTGACGGGTACAATCCGGGCACCAATGAGCCGACACTGTTATTAATCTTGCTTTGGGCAACTTTTCTCTTATTTGTTCTATTGTTTTTAAATCCGAATTGTATCTTTGGTATGAATTAGCAAATCCTTCATCAACGTGTACATAATCATACAGCATGTTCTCTGTTTGTAGTGGTTCCACAACGGTTTGCTGAACAAGTTCTTTCTTTTTCGCTTTTTGTGATCCCCATTGAGTTGTTTTTAATTTCGAAGCACTTACTCCAAGTCTCTTGATATAATCAATTGCGGATATTGCTGCTCTTGCACCATCTCCTGATGAAACAATAGCCTGTCTTGCTATACCTCCAGTAATGTCACCTGCGGCATAAAATCCGGGAACATTTGTACTCTGAGTCCGGTCTACCTTCACAAATTGCCCTTCTAATTCCACTCCTAATCCAGATGCAATAGCGGATGATGGTAGCACACCTACTTCAATGAATACTGCATTAACATCAATGGTCATCTCTGTATCTTTACATTTGAATCTAAATCGAGCAACATTACCATCATCGCCCCCAATTATCTCTTGGGGTTTAGTATTCAAATAAATTGAAGCATTTTCAGCTGCTTCAAATTCCTGTACTAATTTTGGATCTGCGCCCAATCGTGGCTTTGTACCAATGATATAGATAGAAGATGCGATTGTAGTCATCCTAAGTCCTGCCTGGACAGCTTCATCACCAAAGCCAACAATTGCGACTGGTTGATCCTTATACAATGGTCCGTCGCATATCGTACAGTAGCCAACCCCTTTAGCATAATATTCCTCCTCTCCTTTTACCCCTAATTTCTTATGTTTGGTTCCACTAGCTAAAATCAATGAAAGAGCACAAGTAGCATCACCATCAGAATCAAAAATATGAAAGGTTCCATTGGGATTCCTTACAATTTGCTTTATTTGTTTTTCTACAAGGATCCCACCCACATTAGTAGCATGACTTACCATTTTTTCTATGATCTGCAAACCTGAAGGTGAATCCGTCCAGGTAAGAAAATTTTCAACAATTCCTGCTCGAGATAGTTGACCGGCATATGGATCACCAAAAATTACTGTTTTCAATCCAGCACGGGCCCCATAAAGACCAGCTGCAAGCCCAGCAGGTCCTGCACCAATTATTGCCAAATCTACCATATCATGGTCTGTACACGTAGTCATTAATAAAAAATTAATTCTATATGTTACTTAAATGATTTGGGACTTAAGAAGAGAATTAAAAACACAATAAAATTAGTTTTGACAAATATATATTAATAATAACAATTAGGTTATTATTCTTTACCGATAATTCTGTCTATCATTCTTGAAATTCTAGAATTACCTAAATTTAATGGAGAAATTTCATTGGAACTATCAGCTGGGATTGGGGAAATTGTATCGGGAAAGGCACCTGATACTCTTTCTGCAAGATCTCTAGGGAGCTGTGTGGGATTGGTCCTATATGATAAATTCCTTAAAATTGCTGCACTTGCCCATATAGCTTTGCCATCAGTTGAAGAATCATATACTAAAGCACCAGAGAAGGCCAAGAAGTTTCCTGGAAGATATGCTGATGTTGCAGTACAAAAATCAATCCAGATATTGAAAAAAAAAGGAGCAATGACTATCGAAGCTAAATTTGCGGGCGGAGCTGTTATATTTGTCATCAATGTGGATCCAAAAAATAAAGAGCATTTGGGTAAACGAAATGTTCAGGCTGTAGAACAAGAGTTAAGGAAATTCAAAATTCGAGCTATCGCAAAAGATGTGGATGGGAAATGGAGCAGGACGATTACTTTTTATCCTGAAAATGCCGTGCTAAAACTAAAAAAATCATCTTTTGAGAGATCGAATTATGATTATACAACAAAAGATGAATTTATTTGATAGAAAACATTAGAAAATTTTTGTTTTTATCCTAGACCAAATATTTGGTTTTGTGGTCATCAAATCTACAAATTCACTTAAAGATTTTTTGTCCACCAAGTCGTCCATAATTTGAACAAAATCATCAAATAGCCTGAGATCAATGCTTCTAGTACTTTTAATAATATCTTGGTATCTATCAATAAACTCCCTGGTAATTTCTTTTGCTAGCTTACGTATTGTTTTTTCAGAAATGTCTTCGATGTCTTCAACTCCCAAAATAACCATGAATTCATCTTGAACCTCAATAATCAATGATAATTTATCAAAGCCAATAATTCGCAGTTTTTCTTGATTAAATTCCCCTTTAAAGGTATAAATCGCCGCAAAAAATCCAGTAATTAAAGTATGACTGGTATTATTCTGACAAAAATCTCCACCATAACATCTTGCCAGATACGGAATCCCAGATGTGTTTTGGATAATAACATCAGAAATTCCCATATCATTTTAATATTCTGACCAATTATTATTAACTTTGAGTATGGGATATAATTAGAATAAACATTCTACCTTATAATCTAAGGTTAAAATTCTAAAATTTTCATTAAAGCGATTACTCCAACATAGATTACCAAAAATACGATAAATACTATGGATGGGGTAATAAAGACAACTTGTCTAACCCTTTCTTTTTCCAGATATTCCCTTTCATCCCAAGTCCTAGATGCTAGCCGGATAACCTTGGATAGAAAAGGTGTAAATATCAAGAATAATATGACAAATACAATCCAATTTTGCATGGCTGTTGATACCATATTAATTCACCAATTTGCTATCAAATTAATAGACTTGTGTAACTGGATTGAATCTTTAACGTCTGAAACTCCGTAAAATTTATGATTTTCTTAAGAGATTCTTTTGATACTAGCGAATACAATAATTGAATAAATTTAAACAACTTGTCTTCTCATATTGATATTGTATAGGTCAAATTAAGTAAATTGGATTTTTAGGAATAGTGTCATATTTTATACTAAGTTTAAAACTATAAGTAAAACAGTCTCCCCGTTATTGTCTGAATGAATTCGTAAACCTCACCGGGGTATTATATTAAATGATGAGTAATTATTATTTATGATCTCTTCAATATCTGCTGCTTTTTCATTAGGCTCTGGAAAAGGAATTCTAGTGAAAGCAGTATCCAAATCCCTAATCAAATTAGTACCAATAATGGTCAAGCTCAAAACAAATTTGATCTCTAGCTTTTTCATGTGGTGGGGCTCTGCCACCTGGTTAGTCTGGAGAGGTGGCTGGTAAGTTACTAAATTATTAATATCCCATTATTCTTCTTAATTGAACATTTTTACTTGAAATATACGATCCCCGTTTAATAGCAAATTTTCGATTGATTTTATAATAGTAAATTTACACAAAAAATTTGTTCTTTTATTCAATAGTTCATATTTTCTTACAAAGTATTCAAATTATTTGGATTACTTTACAAATTATTCATACCTTACTTCGATCTTTTATGTAGCGAAGAGGCACCGGTGGGATATTATTATGTCAAAAGAGATTGATAAGGCAGTTAACAGGCTTAAATTTGGAACGCCTGAAGCGCGAAAGGCTGCAGCTATGCGATTAGGGAGATTAAGGGATCCAAAGTCAGTTCCAGCTTTGATAGACGCAATGAAAAATGATGAGTATGCGATGACTAGAGTTTTTGCTATACAGGCACTAACTTGGATTGCAGAACGTTCAGTTATTAAACACATAATCGAAATAGCACTTAATGACAAAAGCAATCTTGTAAAAAAGACTGCCATAGAATCCCTAGGTTCTTTTAAAGATACAATGGCCCTGAAACCATTATATCGGATTGTTAATTCGGATAAAAATAGAGAAATTGTACGTGTTGCTTCTTTAGCAATTCAAATAATATTGGGTATTGCACCACAAAGTTCGTTAGACATTACAAGAGCATAATGTATGTAATAGTAAGAATCTTACTATTTCCCAAAGTATCGTTTTAATTATAGTTTCATTCAGGAAAGTGATAAATATTACTTCATATAATTCAATTTAATGACATTTACAACAGCTCTAAATCTCGCATCAGCATTAGATAGAAATACCAATGAATATCCAAATAACACAGCTATTATTTTTGGGGAGACAAGGTTAAATTATGCCCAACTAAATGGTGCTGCCAATCAGATTGCAAATGGTTTGAAAAGTGCTGGAATTAAACGTGGGGATCATGTAGCCCTAACCTGTCCTAATCTGCCATATTTCCCTATGGCTTATTATGCAATATTAAAAGTCGGAGCGACTGTAGTTCCATTGAGTGTTCTCCTTAAGAAAAGAGAAATTGAATATCATCTTGGTGACTCGGATTCTGTTGCCTATATTTGCTTTATCGGGACTGCTGAATTACCAATGGGTCAAGAGGGTTGGGCTGCTTATAATGATGTAAAAACATGTGAAAATTTCTGGTTAATTACCCCACCGGGTGTTGATTCCCCAATCGAAGGTGCGAATACCTTAAATGATTTGATAGCTGGTCAAGCACCCACATTTAAAACTGAAGTTACTGATCCCAGCGAATCTGCAGTCATACTTTACACAAGTGGTACTACTGGTCAACCAAAAGGTGCGGAATTAAGTCACGCAAATATGTTTACCAATGCCATGATATCTGCAGGATTGGTTGGATTAACATCCAAAGATGTGCATCTCATTGCCTTGCCACTATTTCATTCATTTGGTCAGTCAGTACAGATGAATGCTGGAGTCTTAACTGGAAGTAGTGCGGTATTAATCCCTAGATTCGATCCTGATGCAGTTTTAAAGGGATTTCAAGATGAAAATGTCACCATATTTTGTTCCGTTCCCACAGCGTTTTGGAGTTTATTACATCATCCAGATGCGGATAAGTACGATCTGGAGAAAATTGCTTCAAACTTGCGTATTTGCTGTACGGGTGGTGATGCAATGCCTGTCGAGGTGATGAAGGGATTCGAGGAAAAATACAAGGTGACTATGCTAGAGGGATATGGCCTATCGGAAACCTCTCCAGTCGCAAGCTTTTCCCGGATTGATAAAGAGAAAAAACCTGGATCCATCGGAGTTCCTGTGAAAGGAGTTGAACTTATGGTTGCTAATGAAAAGAGAGAACCGGTACCTGTTGGTGAAGTAGGGGAAATTTTAATACGAGGTCACAATGTTATGAAAGGATATTACAAACGACCTGAAGCGACAGAAGAAGTATTTACTGATGGATGGTTTGCCACGGGAGATATGGGTAGAGTGGACAATGATGGATATTATTACATAGTAGATCGTGTTAAAGATATGATTATAAGGGGAGGATTCAATGTGTACCCACGCGAAATTGAAGAAGTTTTACTTCTACATCCTGCAATCTCTCTTGCTGCGGTAATTGGGGAACCGAATGAAAAATACGGTGAGGAGATCAAAGCTTTTGTCGTATTAAAAGATGGAGCTACGGCAAATCCTGAAGAACTGATTGGATGGTCAAAAAATGAAATGGCTGCATATAAGTATCCACGATCTTTCGTGATTAAAGATACATTACCACTGAATGAAACAGGAAAAGTACTGAAAAGAGTATTAAGAGAGAGCTAATTGGTTTTTCAATAAATCATTGGGCAGAAAAGTTGTACAACTAATAATATTCATTCCCAAAATAATAATCCAAATTTTTAATCCTTTCAATAAAATCAGGATGAGATCAAATATTATTGCTTTACAAAGATGATAATCTCTAAGGAATTGGTATTAATGTAAGCAAATCTCAGATGGAGAAAAAAGATTTTACAGATGATAGTTTGACCAGTTCATTCACGTCAAATTTAAGTCTCTCCAAAATTTTCAACAAATTATGGCTGATAATGTAAAAGATTACTTGAAGGAATTAGTTGCTTTCCAATCAATTAGTTCAGATGAATCCATGTCAGATACAAGCAGAAGAACAGCGGAGTTCATTGTATCCAAATTGCAAAAAATCGGAGTAGAATCAAAAATCCTTGAAAATTTGGTAGAAGGAAAAAATCCATTGATTCTGGGTATATTTGGTTTTGATCCCCACAAAAAAACAATTATGTGTTATTGCCATTATGACGTCCAGCCAGCGGCTAAAGAGGACGGTTGGGATACTGATCCATTTGAATTAATCGAACAAGAAGGATATCTCTTTGGAAGAGGAGCGTCAGATGATAAAGGTCCAATAGCGGCTACCTATTTTGCTATTAAGGAATTACTCGATGAAGGAGACTTGCCGGTAAATGTTGCGTTCCTCTATGAGGGTGAGGAAGAATCTGGATCAGGTGGATTTGAGGAGACCGTTTCTGCAAATAGGGATTTTTTTGGAAAAATTGATGGATTGCTCATACTTGATGGTGGTTGGTTCGGTGATAAACGGCCATCACTCGGATACGGAACTCGTGGAGTTACTTATATGGGAATCGAGATTTCAGGTCCAAAACAGGATGTGCATTCAGGAGCAGGGGGTTCGATGTTTGAACCTATGGATGATCTGATAAAATTGATGTCAAATCTAAAGAATCCTGAGGGGAAAATATTGATTAACGGTTTTTATGATAAGGTTAATCGATTAACAGATGAAGAGATCAAATTATATGATGATATTGAATTTGATCTTGATGCATACAAAAAACACTATGGAATTGAACAACTCCCTTCTACGGACTCAAAAGAACTTCTTATGAACATGTGGAGATATCCTTCCCTCTCATTGCATGGTATTGAAGGGGCATTCAGTGGTCCCAGGGCTAAGACTGTGATTCCGAGTAAAGTTATTGGAAAGGTAAGTATGCGATTAGTACCTGATCAAGATCCCGAGGAGATCGCGGAATTATTCGAAAAATATATTAGAAAAGAATTTGAAAAGTTGGAATCAGGAAATAAGTTGAATTTTCAAAAAATCGTAGTTGGCGATTGGTGGTATGGTGACCCAAATAATGATCTTTTTAGAGCTGGCATAAGGGCAATGGAGGATTACTGGCATATCAATCCCTCTCTTATCCGCGGTGGAGGCTCGGTACCAATCATCCCCTTTATGGAGAAAATATTTGACGCACCAGCCATGGGTCCTGGTATTGGACAATCCACAGATGGTGCTCATTCACAAAATGAGAGAATTCGAATAAAAAATCTTGAAGGTGGGACGGAAGTAATCAAATTACTGCTAAAAAACTTGAAATAACATTAATAATTTGTATTTCAGATCTTCTATAAGTTAGGGGGGAGGAATATGATCAGGAATTCGAAATCACAGAAAAGAGTTCTTAGATGTATTTTTATTTTGAAATCAATTACAAGAAAATAAATTGGATTAATTTTTATTCTATGTTATATTTTACTTGGTTTCAGATAATTTTATTGAATCGTTCAACCATTGTTTTGCTTTACTTACATTAACCTTACCAAGTTCAGCAATCTTTTCAACGGAAAGTTGAGAAAATTTCTCCAAATTCTCGATTCCATTTTCTTTAAATCGTTTATTATATGTTGGACCAACTCCACGGATCCGCATCAATGGTTCTTTTTCAGCTACTTCCTTGACTTTTTTTACCTTGGATACATCAATTTCAGAGGCACCAAATATCAATATTTGAGCATTCGAAACCCAGTTTGTCACCTTGGAAATTGATACTTTGATAGCTTTGGCAACCTCTTCCGGTAATGCATCAGCAATGTCTTTTACGGATTTAAAGTTGGCATTTTCTAGTTTCTTGTAAGTAGATGGTCCAATGCCCTTGATTTTTGTTGCGGGATCATCTGGTTTTACAGTTTCGATTTTAGGTTTAACTTTCTCAACTTTTTCCTGATCAACCGAAGATTTACCATATAATTTCATTTGAGCATCAGATATCCAAACTAAAACTTTTTTCTGAGTGGTGTTTAATTTGTCAGCAAGATTTTTTGGTTTAGAATCAGCCATCGATTTGATGGTTTGATAACCTGCTTCAACTAATTTCTTTGATGTCGCGGGTCCAATCCCCTTTATTTGGGTAGTATCATCATTTTCCTTTACAAGGGGAATGAACTCCTTACTATCAATTGGGTGGTATTTTCTCATTAATTCATGATTTGGATTGCCAAAAACCGCATCAATGAATTCAAACCATCCTTCTGCCTTTGTAGGTGTCCCATTAGTAATTTCAGCTGCATTCAAGGGAGATATGCTCTTCATTTGGTAGAAATAAAATATTCCAGCATCGTTTAAGCGTGTTGCATATGTGGGACCAACACCACTGATTTCGATAACTGGAATCTCAATTTTCTCAAATTCCGCGGCTGCAACAATTGGTTCCTCATCAATTATCACTTGTTCAGGAAGATATTGAACAATAGAAAAAGATAATTCCTGATTGAATTCCTTATTTTCTTCATCTAAAGGACCCTCAATTACATATTTCCAATCTCCGAATGTTTTAGTCCTTTGAATTCTGGTTGTCCAATTATGGTCTTTACCTCCTGAAATCGCCTGATAACGGATCTGATCTCTAGAATCCAGCATAACAGCCCTACTAGATTTCCAATCACCTGTTCCTTTGACTAAAAGTGTAATTAAATCACTTGGAATGAATTCATTTGCCACTTGAGATAGATCAGAGTTTCTATGCAGTGTAAATTTAGGGAATGAAAGATCAACTAAATCCTCATTCATTTCACTTTTATCCTCCCCATTATCTAATGGAGTTTCATTCAATTGGTGGTTTTCGTTTGAATCATTTTTGACTATTGACAAACTTGTCTCTTGATCATTTTTTCCATTATCTGAAGAGGTCATATTATTAGTACCTATTACAGCAGATACGCTTCAAAATCAGATCAAAATGGAATAATTTAAGTCTTTATTCAATCAAGATAAATTAAATTATCAATAATGCCTATAAATTAGCCGATTGGTGATGAGAAAATAAAATGTTTATCGTTAATAAAAATTTGGAATATTTTCAATTATTGAAATACATTTTAATTGTTACAGCAAGTAATATAAAAATACGAGTAATTATTTACCATTTATGAACCGTCATGTCTGAAATTAGTGATTTATTAAAAAGTACTCGTGATGATAATAAAAAAGAGAGACAGAAAGCAGTAAAGGAGTTAGGGGAATTAGATAAACGTTTTTCAGGGGTTATTGAACGCCTTGAGGATCTTAAAGAAAATGATCCTGAAAAGGGAGTTCGCAAAGAGGCAGAGAAATCATTGAAAAATTTGGAGAATTTACCTGAGGCAGAAGTAATAGCTGCAGTTGAGGGGGGAGAAGAAGGAACTGGCTTTGATGATGAAGTTGGCGATACAAGCTTAGAACTAGGTGAATATGATATGGAATCAAGCCTTCCCAAAACAGAAGAAGATCGCCGTGAAAGGATGGCAGCAGGCAAAGGAATTTTAGTTTCTTTGAAGGAGAGCAACACTGTAACTATGAATTATCATGGTGATGTAGTAGATAAACAACCGTCTAAAGGTCAGATTTCTGTACAAAATACTGGAATAAGCAATAGAATTTCTGGAGTCGATTTAACGCTTAGGGGATTAGAAAATGTTCAATCTGATCAACCAATAGATGATAAGACAGTTGTTGGATTGCTCGTACCTGGTAAAGAAAATGAATGGAAGGCAGAATATCGCCACGAAAAGGAATTCTCTCCAATTAAGATTGAGCAAAATTATGAAGATCCCGTAACTGGATTATCCCCAAATTTTGCAGGAGAAAATCAAGTAGATTTCGTTGCAAATATTATTGTTACGAACGCAACCGCTCAATCTATTTTCAATGTTAATGGAATCAAGACTTTAAATGAACATGCTAGTTTAATTGGCAGTAATGCTTCGTCAGGAATGATTACCTCAAAAGATGAAGGAGTTTCTTTTGATATAGAAGAAATTCCTGCAGGTGAGTCAGTTACCCTTACTCTAAACCTGAGTGCATCAATACCAGAAGATACCCCAACCTATAGATCAGGTGAATTGAAAGTTACATATGACAACAGGGATGAATTAATTTCTGGTTTGCAATTTGTTTCAGTAGATGGAGTTTCTGATGTAGGCAGGAAAATTAAGAGAAAACAAAGAGAAACAGAACCTGGATTTTATGATTGTGAAATACGATTTGAAAACAGATCGGAATTTGTTTATGATTTAAATAAATTCTCTGTATTTGCAGATTCAATGGATTCCCAACAGATTGTACTTGATTGGGATGGATCACAAGCGACTCAAGATGAGCGTGAAATTGTACCTGGAGAGAAGGTAAGCTTTGAGTTTGTGTATGAAAGCTTTCAAGGTACTCCCACATTTGGGGATTATGTCGAGTTTAGTGTACAACATGAATTGGATATTAGTACTCAGACTACAATTCTTCTCCCAGCTGAAGATCTCAAACACATGGCTCTTGATATAATTAAGAGTTTCATGGTTGAGGGTGAATCAGTTAATAAATTCGAACTACCATCCTATGTTGAAACAGAAGTTCCGTCACTAATTACTATTACTGGTATAGGTACCTACCCAATAGAGGGTATTGTAATTAAAGATGAGATACCTGAAGGATTCAGACCTCCTGTATCGGAACAAATTACTATAAGTCGGGGTACTGAGAATTTATCCGAGGGTCAATACAATATTTCATTTGAAGAAGGAATAACTGGAAACCAGGATTTAGTTGTAACACTTGATCATCTAGAAGAGACTTCGTCTGGTGGTTTAGGGGAAGGAGATATTATATCAGTTAAATATCTCACAATTGCGGAGAATCCTGTACCACAAGATGAGGCTATTCAGACACAAGCACATGCTGAAGGATTCGTTTATTCCGCCCCCGATTCTAAAGTTCGTGCATCATCTGCAGTGGAAGAATTAGAATTAATTGTAGTTCACAGAAGGGATGATCTGGATATTGGGAAGATGATCGAATCGTTGGATATAGGCGACGGGAGCAATGGTTATAAAATTCGACTAGAGGCCGAGAATTATGGAAGCTCAACTGCCACATTTTTCATTGAAGATTTAGTTCCTGATGGTTTTAGATTGATGGATGATTCTATGGAATCAGAACCTCCAGCTCAAATTTTAGATCCAAAGTTTGTTGAGAATGGTACAGTTCGTGGATGGAAATTTGAAAATATTAAACCAAACGAAGAAGTCTGGGCATCCTATATAGTTGTTGAAGAAAGTAACACTGCTAATCCCCGTAAATTACAAAGCGTGTACAGAGGATAGATAAATCTAAATATAAACAAGATACCCTTTCCCTAAATTATTTCAACCATTGTTAATTATAGGGTTTGTACTCATATTTTTTCGGATTTGAGTTTATATTTTTTTATCCATATAGATACGGTATTCATGTGTACACCAAACATTTTTGCAATATATGCTTGATTTTTCCCAGCCCTTATCATCTTTTCTGTCTGTTCGATTAGTCTATTCTTATTTTTATTAATTACAGACTTATGTGACAGTCCTGTTTTCTCAACCTCATCGGGGATGTAAAGATATCCTTGTTGTTTCATTTCAGGCCTTCGTGGTGACCATTTAGTTTCAAATTTATGTGGTACCATCTCTTTTGCCTCATTAATTGATGCAGCTTGTTCTAAATATTCAAAGTATTTAGCTACATTTTCTTGCGATGAAATTTGAATAAAATATTGCTTTTTCTTTGGGTCTTCTCTTTTTTTTGGGTATATTTTTCCTTTAATCCCAATTGCGTCATTTATCGATCTGGCTAGATACTTTACTTCCTCCTTAGTGAAACAATCAGTAGACAGCGCTATGACGTCATAATTTGCGCTACCATCTCCAATGTGCCAATGTAGAAGAATGTTGGGGGTTAATTTAAATTCAGGAATAATTTTAATCCCATCTTTATCATACCATGTTTTTCTAATATCATATAATTCAACAGACGTTGATGAAGATAATTGAACCGACTCTTCAATGGTGCTTGTTAGAGTTATCGGGTAACCTTCTTTATCAAATATCTTGCGAATATGTTTGGCCCATTTTTCTTCTTTTTCTACATTCTTACCAAGAGAAAAGACCGCAGTTCTTGTATTATAAACTACAGGTGAATATTTATTGTAAAACTGGATTTTTTGCTCCAAATTATCAGTCGTAGGAATTTCTCTCATTTTTTCCAAGGCAACCAAGTATTCCTCTGAAGTGATATATGGAGCATGCTCATCGAGCCCTCTATTTTTGGGAGCAAGAAGAGAATCCCCTAGTAATTCTCAATACCCACTGATAATAAGGACTCGGTACAAACACTATAGGGAGAAATAGCAGATAAATTAGGTAATTACGAATCCCAGACATGGTATTGAAATCTTATTACGAGCGGGAATGGCTGCAAACTCAATCGGATCTCCAATAATTACTCCTGAATTTGTTCGAGCATCAAAAAAGGAAGTTTATCCTGAGTTTATCCTGAGTAACAATCTCTGGAATATCAAACCGATCACAAGCACAGAATAATTTTTCAGTTGAATCTGGTAGACAGAAAGATTAA
>CAZRLL010000020.1:9384-29546 GCA_964600735.1 uncultured archaeon | reverse complement strand
AAGTTGATTCGACCCAGCGTGGTCAACGCCCGGAATCGGACCACAGCCTTGCTCGCGCTCAGATCGCCGTGCCTCGGAATCATCAGGGCGGGAGACGGCGTCATGGAGGGCAAGAGATAGCCCTGGCTGGCCGTTGGGACAAAGGTGGACCGGAGACTCAACGACGCGTGCTGATCGGCCGTGATAATCATGCCGGCCGCAGCCGAGGGCACGGCGACGGAGTGCAGGCCGGTTGACATGCTCAACGACAGCTGGGCACTTCCCGCGCCCTCAATCGGCTGCCAAGCCTGAGCCGCGATGGTCATTTGTGCTCCGCGGTGACCTTCTGTTGTTGCCATCCTGCGACTCCTTTCGGCACGCCACACCCGCCGCAAGCGTACTCGATCAAAAAAAAAACAACAAACCACTTGACTCGTAGTCGATTGTAGTGTAGTCTGTTGTAGTTGCTTTTAGGAGCCCGTCATGAATGACAGCCAGAAGAAGATCATGGACTCGATCAAGGTTGGTGGGAAATCCGGCTGTTGGCTGTGGCAAAAGGCCAAATCCAACGGCGGTTACGGAGTGGCCGCCGTGGGTCGGAAAACGATGAGCGCCCACCGGGCGGCCTACATCGCATTCCGTGGACCGATCCCAAAGGGGCTTGAAATGGATCACCTCTGCCAGACCAAGGCATGCGTGAATCCCTACCATGTGGAACCGGTGACGAAACAGGAACACGCCCATCGGACCGCCTCCTACAAGGAAGTGTGCGACGGCATCCGCATTCAACGAAGAATAACCATCCCGAAAGGGAATTCATCGCGATTGAACGTCGTGAGCGTGCGACTGACCAACGGACAACTCAACGAAGCCCGACAAGGGGCGGGAGGCGTGTGCCCTGTCTCCCAATTTCTACGTGAAATGATAGAGGTGGGCCTCGCAAGCAAACGAACCAAGGAGAAAAACAATGGCAACGGTAACTCTATGTGACGTCTCGGGGTGCGGCATCGCGGGCCCATTGAAGACCAAGGCCAACCCGAATGGGGTCTTGCAGACGATTCGCGGAGAGCTGTCGCTAGGGGGCCAGCCGGCGAACGAGACCGTCGAGCAGAGGGCTGTACGCATGAAAAAACGCCCGTTCCGCAGCATGTGTGTCTCGTTCAAGGTGTGCTTCTGCCATGCCAACCTCACCCGCACATGGATCCAAGAGAGACAACAGTCCGTGCAAGGGGCGTTCAGTGATGTCAACGCGGCGGAACTGGCCGGGGATGGACCTGCGGTCGGCAACGACCCTGCGGTCGGCAACGACCCTGCGGATGAGGGGAACGGGGGCGAGGAATCGTGAGAGAAACCTGTTGCCACTGCGGATACTCGGGGTTCATTCGCCCGCTGCAGCAATGCAAGATTTGCGAAAAGTACATTTGCGACGCCTGCATTGACGATCACGAGTGCGACGAGAACCAAGAAGAGGAGGACGACGAATCATGACCCAACAACAAATCCTTGAACGGACCCACGAGTTGCTGGCCGAATCCCGTTCCGTCATCGACGAGGCCCAAGCCGGGCTGGAAGGCGAAGCAGGCGTCCTCGTTACCCTCCGCATGGGCAAGGCGATCGTGAAGCTCTCGAAGACCATCCGGCAACTCAGCCACTTGGTGGACGAGGCTCTCGAAGTCGCTGAGTCTGACGGCTCCGAGCAAGGCGAACAGGAATGCCTGAACCAGATCGAGTCGGACCGGCGTGACCCGGTAGCGGCGTGGGAGACGGAACCATGAATGTTACCATCAGCCCGAAGGCCTTCCACAGCGATAAGGGCTTGCTGGCGGAGGCGGACCCCTACATCGTCCTCAAGATCATCGATCATGACAACAGCGAATGCATCATGTTCATGAACCCTCCCGATATCATCGCGCTTGAGAAGGCCCTCTCCGACGCCCGGCGGGAGCTGGAAGCGGGATCGAACAAAAAGGACCTGGCCGAATGCCCCTAACCACTGAGCAACTGGCCGAGCGTAAGAACTACCTCGGCGGAAGTGACATGGCCGCACTGTTCGGCCTGGACCCGTACCGCAATGCGTACGACGTGTACCTGGACAAGACCACCGAGTTGCGACCGGACAAGACCACGGAGGCCATGGCGTTAGGCAACCTGTTCGAGCCGACGCTGATTCAATGGGCAGCGGACGGGAAACACGAAGGGTCGCCGGGGCTGGGCAGGCTTCACAAGACGGCGTCATGCATCCCGGTGGACCATCTCGGGGGCCATCCGGACGCGGTGACCGAGGACAACCGTCCCGTCGAGATCAAGACCAACCTGACCGGTCGGTCCAGCTTCAACGATGCCTGGGGCGAGCCCCACTCGGCAGACGTCCCCGACCACGTGAACATCCAGTTGCACCACTACATGCACTGCCTCGGCGCCCCGCGTGGCCACGTGGTCGCGCTGCTCTACGGCCGGGGCATCGTGCATTACGAAGTGCCCCGCCGTGACGAGGTCTGCGCTCTCATCCAGAGGACCGGCGTGCAGTTCTGGCAAGAACACGTCGAGCGGAAAGTTCCGCCGCCGAATGGGCTCCCGAACCTGGACACGCTCAAGCGGGTGGTGCGGGTGGAGCGTAAGCAGGTGGAGTTGGACCCGGAACTCTTCGCTGACTGGAAGTATTGGGTGGAAGAGGTGAAGTTATCAAAACAAAAACTAGACGAATTCAAGGCGAAACTCCTGGCCGCTCTCGGTGACGCCGAAGAGGCCACGTTCGGCACGGATTGGGACAAGAAGGTCACCTACTACTCCCAAACCCGTCGTGGCGTGGACACCAGGAAGCTCCTGGCCGACCACCCCGAGTTGAAGGCTCAGTACGAGACCACGACGACGTTCCCCGTGCTGAGGACGAAGAAACCATGAGTGAACCAGGCGACTTCCCAGGGATCGAGAAAACCCGGGTTGACGAGCTTGAGCGGCAGCTATCGACCCTTACCTCGAAAGAACTGACTGCCGTGCTTGCCGCCGCCACAACCGAATTGGGGCTCCGCTACGGTCTTTGCAAGACATGCGCAATGGACCTCTCGGCAGACATCGGCGAGGGAGTTGTCCCGCTCATCAATCCCGCTATTGCCAAATGCGAACAGACCAACGAAGGAGACCCACAATGACATCGACCGCTGAAATCATGCAGCCACTGACAACCCCGGAAGGCCAACAGCGACTCGCGGCCGCGATGCCCGTGTCTCGACAAAGCGGCAGCAACGTGTTGCGCGTGAATCGCACGTTGCGGCACATGAACAACCTGCTCAAGACCGAATACAAGCTGCGGGAGGCGGACCGCGCATCCCTGTACTCGGCGGTCTTCTACGCCTTGTCGATGGGGCTCGAGGTGCTGCCCGTGTTTGGGCACTGTTACTTCATCCCGTTCGCCGGCGAGGTCAAGCTGATCATGGGCTATCAGGGGCTCATGGAGCTGGTGCGCCGCAGCGGCAAGGTGTCCACGATCACGGCGGTTGCCGTGCACGAGGATGACCACTTCGAGGCCTTGCTCGGCACGGCGAACCGGATCAACCATGAGCCAAGGAATACCGGCGAGGCTCGCCCCTTGACCCACACGTATGCCGTCGCGTTTTACAGTCCGACCGAATGGCAATTCGTGGTGATGGAGAGGCACGAGATCGAAACGGTCAAGGCGCGAAGCAAAGGCGCCAAGAAGCGTGACAGCCCGTGGAATACCGACTTTGAACGGATGGCGATCAAGACGGCGATCATCCGGCTTTGCAAGCAACTGCCCAAGCAGGCCGAACTCGCTCAGGCACTCCAGTTGGATACGGCGTTCGAGACGGGCCACGTGCAGGACATCGAGCAGAAGAGGCTGCCCGCTGAGGCCAGCGACGCACTCGCCGACGGCACACCGCGGAGCGAGGCGAGCCTGGAACAGAAGATGGCCGACGGGGCGGGGAAGCGGGCGGAGTCGAAAACGCAGAAGCTTCGGACGGAGATCGAGAAGTTGGGCACCCAGGTTCTCCAAACCATAGGGCTCGACACACTGAAATCCGTTTTGGACTCCGTCGGCGTCGCCGACCTCTGGTCAGGCGCGAACTTGGCTGATGAAAAAGCGCTGGTGAATCTCGCCGACCGTCTCGAAGCCGTGTTGGCCGAGAGCAAGCCGGCAGAGCCGCCTGCGGCGACCGCTACGACGGAGGAACCGCCGCCGGCCGCTGACGATGACCTTGCGTTTTAAGGAGACGAGGATGGCAGACGTACCCCCCAAAGCGATTTGCGTACCCTGTGGTCGAGAATACGAGGCGGGACCGGGAAAGACGGGTGCGATGGTTGAAGCGTCTCTGGCCAATGGCAACCCCTACTACAAAGTCATGGGAGACATCTGGGTCTGCCCAGGTTGCGGGCACCAGGCCGTGTTGGGGTTTGCCAAGCAAACGATCGAGCCGTTCGAACCCGGCTACAAAGACTTCCTGGGTCTGCCCATCGACGTAGCGGTCACCCTCTAAAGAGGCGGCGATTGCTGACGAGGACCTTGCGTTTTGAGGAGACGACCTTGATTGCACACATTGTCTACGAGATTCCACTGTGGGGCCACCTCGTGTCCATCTTCGGTGGCCTGGTGTTGGGCGGTTTCATGTTCTGGTTGGGATCGAAGACAAGTTGAAGGGATGACCCTGCATTTTAAGGAGACGAGGATGACGATCCATGACTTGATAGCGGACTTGGTGGAAAGCCTTAACACCTCGCGTCCGGAAGCGCGGGTGGACATCACGGTCACCGATGCCGAGGGCAAACAGTTCGACGCGGAGATGACGATGATGACGATCCATGACTTGATAGCGGACTTGGTGGAAAGCCTTGACACCTCGCGTCCGAAAGCGCGGGTGGACATCACGGTCACCGATGCCGAGGGCAAACAGTTCGACGCGGAGATCACGAGTCTCGAAAAGTGGGCCCGAGGGGTCAGCCTCATGGCTTGGGCCAAATCCTGACCCACAGCGAGGAGAAGGGGATGGACATGAACGACGTCACTGACGGCTACACCAACGCCCACGGGGCCGAGTGTTCGGGAGCGGTGACGCCCCGACCCACACGCACATGCAGCAGCGAGGGATGCAGCACTCGGGCCCGTGGCCTTTTGGGGGAGACGAACGATGCGGTCACGCGCCGGCAGCCTCATTCGACCGCTGAGTGCGGACATCGGTGCCCAACGTGCGAGAGAGATCCATGATGTGGCACAGAGACGGGTCGCCTGGGTTCTCGCCGAGATGCCACGGCTCCGGTGGTCGCTGGAAGCGGCACTCGTTCAAGCGTACACGCAAGGCCTGTGTGATATGTGTGACGCGGCGGCCAAGGAGTCCGACGATGCCTGTCCCGCAACGGAAGGCGGAACCGAAAACGGCGTTCAGGCCACGCCAGAGGGGTGACGGATTTCCGTCACTTCGTGAAAAATTTCACAATGTAGACGGGAGCAAGATTGGCCGGTAGGCTACGGATGCTGTTTCGCAAAGCACGGCAGCAGCCTCCCGCGTGCGGGAGCCGGTGCGGCGATTCATGTCTTATAAAGGTGCGTGGATGATGGTTTCAAACTCTGTTTCCCCTAGATACCAAAACAGAGTGGGAGCGAGCCCCGTTAGACATCGCTCCCTAATCGCCGGTACGGGTGAAGAGGCACCTGTAAAAAGGCCGGCGACGTGCTATGGCTTAGAGCGGGCAACGTGTTCGACGCTCACGTCCCGCGACCTGAAACTCTGGTCAGCACGAAGGTTCTTTTTCCACGCACACCTTGTATCAGAAATCCGGACCGTGTCCAGTCCGTTTCCGAGAAGACAAACCGGCTCGCTGTTGTCAAAAATTCAAAGGCAACGGCTTGGTTGGTTGGTTGGGTAGAAGTCCCCCTCTTCCGGAAACCACTGCGGTCTATTCAGGGATTAAGAGCGTCGGTGTGCGCCGACACAGCTAAGAGGAGCTGAATTATGGGTGAATTTGTAGGAATTTCCGAGCCGCATTCCGCAATAGAAGCCACGCCTGGGGTTTCCGCGGCCCTGGCGAGGGCGGGCATCATCGGGCTCAAGAGGAATGAGCTGGTGGTGTCGGGCACTCTGACGCCTGACATGATCGATGCGGAGGCCAAAGCATGCCAACGGACTGACGGAGGGATTCATACCGGCCGGCTTGTTTTCCGACTGGAGAGGCTCATCGGGGCGAGAGCCATGGATGCGGCGGTGCGCGATACTCATGAGACCCGGCCGAAGTACTACCACGCCCGCGACGCCAACGAAGCCAGGGCCGTACACGTGCAAGGCACCATTCGGCAACGGGTCGAGGCGATCGACCCCGCGGAACGTGACCGGTGTCGCGACGCGGTGTTCGAAGAATCGCCCTGGCTGCGGAGGATCGTTGGGGACAAGCCGGTGGTCGAGAGCAAGATCATGCGAAGCCTGGTTTTGACACACTGGCAGAAGCACGGGAGAACGAGGCTATGAAAAACGCGTTTGACGGTCGGACCCGATCTGGCGAATTCGGCAGGGTGGGGGATCGCATCCCGAATAGTCGTCTCCTCCGGGATTATTGTCGTCGTTGCGGCACTCCGATTCGAGTCAGCGAGGTGACGCGAGACACCTATGATATCAACAACGACCCCGTCCGTCTGCGAATTGAAAACCTTTGTGAAAATTGTGGAGCGTTCCGCAAAAACAACGGCTGGACGTACCTGACGCCCGCGCAGAAGCACGGGAACAAAAAGATCCTACGCTGAGGATGGGAGGACGACGCTATGAGTGACGAGCAGAAACTGAAGGTGATCGACGACGGCGGGCCGGCGCACCCGTCCTTTGACGAAGTTACCGGCGAATACACGGGAGGCATGTCCCTCCGGATGTGGCTGGCGGGGCAGGTGATGAACGGACTTCTCAGCGACGCCGAGTACGACGGCGAACCCCAGGCATGCGCTGTGTGGTCATTCAGGTACGCCGACGCCCTGATCGCGGAGAGCAAACGTAACGAACTGAGGCCAATTAAAGGTCCTCATCCCGGCTGTTCGTCGACTTCATTGAATGGATGACGCCCTGATCGCGGAGAGCAAACATGGCCTTCGCCGTTTTGGACAAGACGACCGGCAACCCCATCGACGCCGACGACTTTGCTGCGGCGTATTGGAAAACGCAGACGAAACAGGCCAAGGAGCACCCGAAAGAAAATGCGCTCGCGTACCTGTTTTACTGCAAGTGTTCCTGGTTCCTCGATCAGGACGGCATGGTGTCCATCGGTGACTCGTGTGGGAACTTCTTGTACGTGGACCCCGAGCGGTACGAGGCGGTGGCGACATGAGCATTGGCAACCGGGTCCAAGCGGCAAAGCTACTTACGTTGGTCGAAAGGCGTGTTATCTCCAAGAAGCGGCCCAAACGGAAGCGAAAGAAGCGAAGGAGCCGGCACCGATGATCACCCATCGACTACCGATCCCGCTCAAAAAGTGTCTGATGTGCAGCCGCTGGTACTGGAATTGGTGGTTCTGGCATCCGTTAACGTGGCGACACGGATGCCCCGAGTTCTGTTCCCGGGACTGCGCCGACCACGACCGGCTCACCCTGGAGGGGGACGAATGATCCTGTTCGGCGTCGATCCAAGCATCCGGGAGACGGGCTGGGCAGTGCTCGAACACGGTGAATCGCTCGCCACGCAACCGCCGTTCAAGCACTCGCTCAACGTGATTGCCCACGGCGTCTGGCGGCCGAAGGCGAAAGACCCGTATGACCGGCTGGTCGAACTTCAAGACCACTTCAGCGCCGCAGACGAGGAATATAGGCCGACCGACATCGTGATCGAATCGACGTCAGGGAAGATTGCGGGCCGGCTGAAAGGGACCGACGCAAACATGCTGTTATACGGCGTCGCGGTGGGCGCCCTGGTGACGCACGCTCGAGGGATGCGCAAGGCATGGATCGTGAGCGACCTCCAATACCAACTGCATCTCGTCACCGAAAACCTCTGGACCGCCGGCGTCCCGAAAGCCAAACGTCACGCGGCGACGATCGCCGAATTCGGCCTGCCGAAGAAGATCACAGATCACGAGTCGGATGCCATCGGGCTCGTCGCTTGGTGGTGGAATCATCGACACATTCTTAAGGAGACAGCTAAATGACCAAAACAGCAAAAACCGGCCGGGAACAACGAACGTGGAACGGGAAAGGCGAGGCCGGGAGGGTCACACCTGAAACTCCCGCGCATGAAACCCCGAAGGACGACGCCACCAACCCGACCCAAGCCCTGATCGACGTGCTGATCGAGAGGCTCGTCGGAATGAAGAACGATCCCCGGGAGCGGCTGCTGGGCCGTGTATTGGCTTATGTCGGGAGCGCGGTGCTCCAGGAACTTGCCGAGACGTTTTGGGGTGGCGATTCCCAGGGCCATTCCTGGTACCCGCTCGAACTCTTGACCTTCGTGTTTGAGGACTCCGAGTTGATTGAGGGCCGGATGAGCCTACTGGTCGCGAATCCTAAGGTTCGTGACACCCTCGCCACCTACTTCCGGGGCGATCCGAAAGTGGACGCGGCGGTAAAACGGTGTCGCCAGGGATCCGGCTGAACGATTAGGCCTTCGCATGCAGGCGTCGATGACATGACCTACAGACCCAAACCACATCGAGCGGTTTGGTGTAGTCGGGGTGGTGGCCCTCCGGCTTGCCCCGCTTCCCGCACGCTGAACAGGTCTCGGGTCGCGCTAGTTTCCCGGCCCTCAGGGCGTACTGCACGGAAACATGAGCGCGTTCCGCTCCCGGATGTTGGCTACGCCACTCTCGGGTCGCCGCCGTGCATTTCGCGACGTTCGCCGCTTTCCACCGGACGTGATTCGCACGCACCCTTTCGGGATTCGCCTGTTCCCAATTGCGGCAGTAATCGCGATGGCAGGACTTGCAATGGGGAGCCCGGCCGTCTTTGCGACATCGGTTTCGGTAAAAGGCGTCGAGCGATTTTTCGAGTTGGCACTTCGGACAGCACTTGGTAGGCTTGGGCATACGCATTTTCCCTGCAAGGATGCGTGTGGGTCGGGGGCTGCCCGACGCAGCCCTCGACCACAGCTTACACGCCCCGGAAAGCGTGAGCAACCATGCCCAGGCCAGACTTGACCACGCAAGGAACACGACGTCCGAAGCCGCCCAGTGTGCGGCCTACAGGTCCGCTCGGTGTACGACGTCCGAATCTGCCGGGTGTACGCCGCAGGTCGATCAGCCCAGGGCTGGGCGACCGGCGAGTCATTCCGCCCGGGCTCGAGTCATTCGTAGGCGCGGCCGGGCTGGAGCCGGCTGGTGGATCGCAACGCGGTATCGGTGGGATTGGGGCGGGCGACCCGAATAGAGGCCTGGGCACGATCGGACCCGACGCGAATAGTTTCGATCCGAACCGCGCTTTCGGCCGTGATGCAGGACCCGGCGTACCGGGCTTCCTCGGCGACGCCGCGCGGGACGCTCTGGCCAACCCGCAGGGTCGGGCCACGGCTCCTCCAGGCCGTTCCGAGCAACAGCAGAGAGTTTTTGACCTCGGCTCAGGGGCAGAAGCACAGGGCCGGCGATTTGGCAACAACATCCTGGCCCCGGTGCCGTTCCAGTCGTTTGACGACTTCTTTCGCGCACGGGCACTCGCCAGTCAAGCCCGAAACTTCGCCAACAACCCGTTCCCGGCCGGCGGGGGCAATCGATTCACGGTAGACCAAGCACGCACTCGGGAAGCGGGCGGAGATCCCGGACAATCCACGTTCATCGCAAACCCCTTTCGAGGGGCCGGCGGTGCGGCAGGCGGTGCGGCCGGCGGACCACCCGGAACACAGCCGGGCGCCGGTGCTGTTCCGCCCCAGGACGCGGCACCGCCGGGCGCGGAACGCCTCGGTGGAGGCTTCGGGAGCGGCGGTTCACAGCGCGACGACCTCGGCGGCGGTGCCGGTGCCGGCTTCAATCTCGGGCTCCAGGAGAATTTGGCGGTATTCGCCGCGTTGCGTGAGCAGTTCATGCGGGCGTTGATTCCGCTGTTGGGGGGAGGCCTTCGATGAGTCGGGACCCAGATTTGGAGTACTGCACGACGCAACATGGCGCCATGGGCCACACGAGGCAGCCCGGAGCCTCACGGACCCTTTGTGGGCAGAGGGTATGGGTTCATGCGCATCACCTCTCCAGGATGGTGCCCCGTACGCATTGCCGCAAGTGCGGCACGATGGAGGGCCGAGCGGTATTGGTCAAATCGTTGTGTCGCCCCACCCGAAAGGCACACCTATGAGTCGATTTGGCGGATTTCCAGGCGGCTCCGGCGGAAGCCCGGGGGGTATCTCGATTGGCCCCGGCGGCGTCCCGGTTGACCGCTTTGGCATGCCCTTGGTGATCGACCCGAACAGCGATCTGCACCGGCGGCTCTTCGGGATTCCCAACCCGAACACGGATCCGCCCCAGTCCAGCGGTGTACGCGTCACCCCTCCGAGCAACGAGGTACAACCCGGTCTCGGCCGGCCGTTGAACCAGGTCGGGCTCGGCCAGAACGTAAGGCCGGCACAAGGAGGTGCTCCAGGGCCCCCGGGGGCAGGGGCGTCCACCCCCGCGTCGACTCTGCCCCCGATTTTCAGGTTCATGCTACAGCAGGGCCAAGACGGCCCCCAGAGCGTCCAGGACTTCGTTGCTGGCGATCCTCGACGGACGGTAGCGCCCGGCACGCTCGCCGGGCTCGAAGGTCTCATCTCGCAACTGTTCGGTGGCGGTGGCGGGCTGAACGTGAACCGGTTCAACGAGTCGCTGGAGGCGCGGCAATCGTCGGCCTTGGCGGACACGAACGCCGGCTTCGATGCCCGCGGCTTGGCGTTGCGGCAGGATCTCGCCCGGCGTGGAATCCTGAATTCCGGTCTGGCGGCGGGTGCCGAGGTCGATCTCGAAGGGGCCCGGACTCGTGGCCTGGGTGCGGCCCGTGCCGGCATTCTGGGTGTTGGTGCCCAGGTGGATCTGCAAAGCCAGCAGTTGTCCGCGAATCAGGCCTTGGAGCGCCGCCGGCTCATTGAGTCACTGCTACGCGGCAACCCGGGGATTGCGAACATCCTGGGGGGGCTTGCCGCATGACCCGCCGCGGATTCCTCCAATCGGCACTGCTTTCGCTGACGTTAATCACGACGCGGCGTTTCGCCTCACCGATCCTCGTGCCGAAGCCGATCCCCGTCCCGCTTGACGGTGAGCGACTATTCATGTTGGCGGGACGTAGAAAATACCGGGCAGACACACTCTGGCTCCCCAGCGAGACCTTTCTCAGGATAGATCGCGGATACGACTGGGTAGAGATACTGAACGGGCGGGCCCCCATGCCCGAGGATGCGTATAGCATCACGGACGACTTCACTCTTGAGGAATACATCCCGGACCCGTCGTTCATGTGTGGGCGAATGGCCAGCGACCCGCGTCAATATGCAACGTAAATCGGCCCAACCATTCGCGGCATGGGGCCCAGGCCGACACTATTCAAAGACACGCCGCCTGAAGGAATGCCGAAATGTCAGAAGACGCAAAAGACACGCCCAACATCGAGGAAACAGCCCGGGTCATCAACTCGGGCAACCTCAAGGGCGACAGTGACCGCCGCACGCAGGTTGACCGGGCGATGGATATCGTGCTGGTCGGCGCGGTCCAGAACTATGGCCAGGCCAACAACACGAGCCTGATGCACTGGGCCACGGCACAGAGGAAGGCCGTGGAAATGGACCTGAGCCAGGCGACCGCTCAACGTATCGCGGGAGGGGTTTCGTTGCCACAGACGGCACAGGACACGGCAGGCGTGGCCAACCAGACCATCATCGACTCGGCCAAGGCGCTGCGTGCAGCCATCGAACTCCTGGGTAAGCCGATCCCACCGGTCTAACGTTCTACCCCGAGGCCCCCGGGAAATGCCGTTCCCCGGGGGCCTCCTTTCTCTTCGCGGAGAGACTCAGATGCAAAAAACAGAAATCAATCTCGTTGAGTTCAAATCGGGTTGGGGCGCCTACAACGGCTTCAGTCTGGAAATATGGCAGGATGAGGGCCATACTTATATAGGAATGGCACCGGAGGCCTGTAGGCGACTTGCCCATGCACCGATACTTGAAAATATGGAGCTGGGGTGTGTGGGTGATCACGTCAAACTGGCCTTTAACTTCGCGACATATGATGAATCAGAGTGGCCCGTGATTAAATTCAACCACGACACCCAACCCTCCGAACTGGCGGCCCAACTGCGTTCTTACGCCGACAGATTAGAAGTCACAAGTGCTGACATACCCAGCGCGAGCGAGAAGGACGCGAAGTACCATCGGCAGCTCGCCGACGCCGCCGCTTCAGCCGCCGCAGAATCAGCACCAGAGACAAGCGCCGACTCGTGAGGTAGACTCTCTTCGGGTGTGGCAGGAGTTTACGCGATGAGCCAAATGGCCAGGTTGGTCGATCTGCTCGCCCAGGACCCAGAGATCCAGGCCCTCATTGACCAGTTCCAGGGCCAATCCTTCCCGCAGCCAAATGCGAGCGGCGGGTTCCCAACCAACCCTAACTTCATCGACCCCAAGTTGTTCGAATCACAGCCGGGCACGCTTGGCGGGCCGACCGCGTCCACCATCGCCGAAAAGACGGACCTGCTCAGCCGGGGCATCGGAACGGACCGGTTTGGTGTGGAATTCGCACGCGGTCTGGAACCCAATCCGAAGAATCTGGGCCCGCGTCCGTCCGCGCCACGCCCGTTGGGCGAAACGCCATCACCCATCGATCCCAAGTTCACACTTGCCGCCAGAAAGCAGTTCATGGACGAGCGCCGTGAAGAGGCGACCCAACAGGGCCTGGCACGCGAAGAAGCGAAGTTCGCCAACCAGCAGCAGGTGGACGAAAACCGAGCGAACGTGCGATCTGGGCTTGAAGACATCATCGAGCAATTGAGCCAGTCGTTCGGCAGCCGGGACCGCATCCCGCCCATCGGTTCGAGCTTCATCGGGGCCGAACCGCTCGAAGGGGCCATCCCGGGGAGCCAACCAATCTACGGTGTAACGGCGGGCCCGTTCACGCTCGGGAAGTTCACGTCGCAGGAAGCGGCCGATCAGGCCCGTGACGTTCTGCGCCGCGAGCTGAAGCAAGGTCCCGCACCACCGCCGAGCTTCCTGTTGGCGGATGCAGGTAGCGTCATTGCGCCGTTCGGGCGGGCCGGTGCCGAGCAAGTTGATGACGTCCGGTCCGATCGGGCGTTGGGTCTCAGTACGCGTCGAGTCGCCCTGGACGAACGTGCAGAAGAGCGGCGGTTCCAGCAGTTACTTGGGCGCGGTGCAGGCGGTGGCGGAGGCGGTCGAGCGGGAGGTCGGGCGGGCGGTGGCGGTGGCGTGAGGCCGTTCCAGGTTGTGCAACGTGCCATGAAGTTGCCGGCGGTCGGCGGAGTACCCGCGGGGTTCGTAATGGTCGAGTCGGTCCAGAACCTTCGGCTACCCAGCATCGAAGGCCGGGAAGGAGCGACTCCCGCAGGTCAGCGAACAATCGATATCCTCAGTGGGCGAAGCGGCATCACATCGATGAGGCAGGCAAAGCGGCTCGCCGGCGACAGCACCGAGATTCGAGACCTGCTCGACAGAGGTGCACTCGACCCGGACGAGGCCATTGCGGCTGAGATCATGCGGGCCCGACTCGAAAACGCGAAAGATCCGGTCGGGAGCAAAGGTCGAGCGCAACGCGTACGTGGAATTCTGCAAAGCCTCGGCGACGCGGTCATGACCCGCCAGGAAGCGTCGAGCGCGCGTGCGGCGCTCGGAATCGCTCCTGGCGAGAGCGAACTGATCGGCATTGCCGACGCACAAGAAGCGGCACTGTTCGAGGCCCGGCAACGCGCCAGTCGGGGGACGGAAGCCGAGACTCGAACCCAAGATGCGGCCACCCGTTCGGTAAATACGGCCACCCGTGAGGCGACCCGCTTCAAAGAACGCGTCACCCCGACAGAGCGTGCCGAAGAGCGTGAACTACGTTCCAGGGAGACGCGGGAACTCGCGTTGGGTCGCAGGGGTTCGCAAATCCTGGACACCCAAGAGCGGGCCCGGATTTCGCAACTTCGCATGCAGATACAACCACTCGACCGTGAGATTTCCCGGTTGTTCGCCAGTATCAAGAAGGAGGAGGCGAAAGAGTTCGACCTATTCAAGGAGCGGTCCTTCCCGGGATCGGGCGGCGGGCCGGATGCGGCAGAGATCGCCAGACTCAACCAAAAGCTTGCCCAGAAACAGGCTGAACGTGACCAGTTGGTCTCACTGGCCATTCCGGGCTTCGATGACGATCCGTTGAGCGAGGCCATTCGGGGCCAGTTGCAGTAGTCAGTGTTCCGGCGTGGAGTCGTTGATGACACCGCGAGCACAGCCATTGAACATCCAGCGGACGGGCATAGTCCTCATGGTGCGCGTGCAAGCGAGAGTTCCCGCCACAGAGGGAACAGGTCTCCGGTCGCGTCAGTTTCCCGATCTTGAGAGCGTAGTACACGGAATCATGAGCGCGTGTGGCTTCCGGATGTTGGATTTTCCACTCTCGGATCGCCGCCTTTTTTTGGGCGACGCTCCTGGCCGACCGCCGGCCCTCTTCCGCGCGGGCCTGTTCGGGGTTCCGTTTCCGCCATGTGCGTCGGCAATTGCGACAGCATGGCTTACAATAGCCTTGCCGACCGTCTCCTTTGCTTCGGTTTCGGTGGAACGCGTCGAGCGGCTTGCTCGCCTTGCATCCGGGGCAGCGCTTGGTAGGGTCTGGCATGCGTGTTCTCCGTTCAGAACGCGTATAGGTCGGGGGCTGTTCTTGCAGCCCTCGACCCCAGTTTATTCACTCCGGGCAGGATGAGCAACTATGTCCAGGCTCGAAGCCCTCTTCGCGGATCCAAGGCTAAGTGGCTTCCAGGAGACCCCTGGCCCGTTCGGCCCGATTGCGGCCCCATTCGGCCAGCAGGACGCCCAGCGGGCTCTTTTCGACGCCCTCATTGAAGAGCTTCTCGGCGAGCAGCAGCCGGGCTTCATGCCAGCACCCGGTCTCCCCCCGCCCCAACTGCTCAACGCCGAGTTCGAACGCCGGTTCCCCCGAGATCCGGCCCGCAGGGATGTGGAAATCCGCCTCCGGCAGCTTGGTGAACCGGTGCCTGGACCGGGTGCTTCACCCGAAGAGCTTGATGCCTTCGAACGCGAAATTGCCCTGCGGCGCGAAAGACTCGGAACCCAGGAGTTCCGACGGCCACTCATCGACGACCTCATTGCCCTGCGCGCCACGGAAACTGGCAAACACGACCGCGTCGAAAGGGCTCGCATCGCGCGCTTTCTAGATCAAGCCACCGACGAGCAATTGCTCAAGGCACGGAACGACGCAGTGTCCCGAAGGCGGGCCGGAAAGCGCCTCGAAGAGGCCGAGGCTGTCCCACTACCGATACAGGCGGCCGGCCGACTTGCACGACGTGCAGCCCAGGCGGCCACCCTTGGTGGCTCCGAGGCCCTGATCACGGCCGGTCCGACGGGTGCCAATCCGCTTCCGAGTCTAGTCGGCGAAGATGTCTTTGGCGATGTGCTGTCCGGCGACATCCTCGGCGAGGACGTGTTGGGGACCGCTTTCGACGAGGGCGTGCCCGGCGGCATCGCCGAGGGTCTGGTCTCGCTCGCAGGCCTGGTGGTTGGGTTAACCGTCAGCGGTGTGCAGACCCTGTCGGCGGCCGTCGCCGCTAAACTGGGTGTGCGGGCCGCCCCGGTCGAGATGGCCATCAAGTTCGCGACCGAGATGGCTGCCCTGGAGACCGGGTCACAAGCCCTTAAGGTGCCTGGAAGGCTCATCGACGGGAAGAGCCTCGGTGAGGTGGCTGTCCAGGGACTCGAAGAGATTGGCAGTGCCGCCGTCGGTGGAGCCGTGGTTGGTGGAGTCGCTGGCGTGGCCGCTGGCGGACTTCGTGCCTTGACCGAAACGGTGGCGGAGATCCGAGCCGGTGGGCCACCCGTTCGAACGCCCGTACGACAGCCGATCGCGCCGGAAGCCCCGCCAGCCGCACCAACGCCTGTGACCCCTGTGCCGCGTCCTGAGCCGCCCACGACCGTCACCCGCCTACGGAGCGAGCTTCCAGCTCCGGGCCCGCGACAGCCCCTGGAAACGCCTGTAGTGGCCGAATCTCAGCGGTTGCTGCCGGCCCCGGCCCCCGAACCACAGATTGCCGTCGTTCCAGAGCCGCCGGTCGCGGGAGCGGGAGTGCCCGAGCCGCGACTCGCGGTGCCAGCTCCTGCGCCGGTGGTGCCGACCCAAGGCGTCCCGCAGCGACTCCGCGACGAGATCGTGAGCATCCTGCGTGGTCAGGGTCGCACAAAGACCGACGCGATCGCGCAGGTTGACCGCGCGATCGCGGAAGGGGCGGTCGAAGAGTCCGACATCCTCCTGTTCGCAATGCAAAGGAGCCGGCCTGGATCTCAGGCTTTGCCGCCGGCCGTACCACCGGTTCCACGTGAAACGCCGACCCCCGTGCAAGGAGAACTCCCCCGTGCCCCAACACACCCCAGCCGAACGCCGCAAGAACCCGCCATCCCGACCCGCCCCACGCCGGAAACGCGTGTCGGCCAGCCCGCCCAGCCACAAGCGGTCGAACAAACGCGGGCGGGTGAAGTAGGGGAAGGAAGACCGCAACCGTCGGCAACCGACGTCGTTTCCATTCCCGGAATACAGTGGGATCCGACCCGGCGAATGCAGATCCGACGTCGCGATTCACAGGGTAAACTGATCCCCAAGGGCTCTGTATCGACGGGCGAGGTGACCGTCGCGGAGCTTCCGGGCGTCAAATTCGGTGCCTACCCCGACGAAGGTCGTTTCGTTATTGCGGAAGAGTCAACCGGGTTCATAGTGGCTAAGGGCAACCGCGGCATGGGTGTCGAGACGGCCCTGGAGGCCCTGGCTTCCCAACTGAAACTCCGGGGCGTGGCTAAATTTCTAGAACGCTTGGCCACCCGGCAGCCCGGCAAGCCGTTCGCAGGAGTCAAACCCCGTGCCGCACAACCAACTCAAAAAACGCCACCACCGACAGAGGCCTCCCAGAAAGCTGCGGGCCCAGGGTCTCCGGGGCAATCCGAAGAAGCTGCGAAAAAACTTCCCGAAACGGTAGAGTCCGCCGCCACCCAGGAAGGCCAGGACTTCATCAAGCTGGCCGACAAGTTCCTCGGCGAGGTGAACGCGGGGATCCCCGTCGGCAAGATCCTGCCCATCCTCCGCACGCAGACCGCTCAGAAGGTTGCACGGTGGGGCACGTACGTCCCGGGCTACGGGATCTACGCTCGCCCGCTCGCCCGCATCGTCGAGCGGCAGGGCGGAGACACAGGCAAACTGCTGGCCCGCATGGCCCGTCGGTTCGCGGACAGGGCACGCGAGTTCGAAGGGCGTGTCGCTCCGACACGCCTGGCCATCGAAAAGCGGTTCCGTGCCAAGATCAAAGAGCGGAACCGGATGCAGCAACTGACCCGGGCCCAGAATTCGAACGACTCGTTCTTCGCCAAGACCCAACTGATCATCGAGAACCGGGCCGTAGCGGAAGGCCCTGACCAGAAGTTCTGGGAGGCCGGGTATCGTCGCCTCTTGGCCATCACCGGGCGTATGGCCGAAGAGGTCGGAGCCAAGGTATTCACCAAGGGCGGCAGTCGTCCGTTCAGGCGAGCGGCGAACGCGAACAAGTTCATCCGCATGCCTTCGCCGCCGTTCCGGACGGCGATGATTACACACAACGGACTCTTCGAGAAGGTCGTTGATGAACTGATGATCCTGAACAACATACCCAAGTCGCAACGTGCGTCGGCGGTTGAGTTCCTGGACCAATGGAACGGTCCGCAGGTCGAGCGCGTCGCGGGGGCGATTGAAAGGGCCCGAGCCTTCCAGGTCTTCCCCACGCACGTCCGACATGGCGGCAAGATCGTGCCGATCCTGGAGGCCGACCCTGTGCGGTCACTCACGGGCCCGGCGGGCTTCATTCCCGACCGTGCCGCGTTCATTGAGATTTTCGGGAACAACGCCGGGCCGAACCCAAAGGTGTCGCGACTGCGTAGGCGGTTCGTGGACGCGGGTGGAAGGGTCCAGGACTTCGACAACCTGATTGCGGCTATCCACGATCGCCCGGTGAGCGTTTTGAGTTCGGTCATGAGACAGCCCATCGAGCCGCTGCGTATGGGATCAATACAGGAGTCGAACCTTTTTGCCCGCCTCATGATCGCTGGTCTGAATCCGGTCTGGCGTTCGATGGTCGTCAGTGCATCGGTCATCCCGAACACGACCGAGGTCATCGCCAAGGTGCCGGCCCATGCGGGTGCGTCGCGGATGCTCAGGACCCTTGCCCAGATGGCTCGGCGTCCGATCCAGAACAAACGCGACCTGCTGGCGGCGGGCTCCATCACGTCCGACACCGTGGACTTCATGCTCCAGGACATGCGGAAGATCGAAGACGCGGGCCGCCTGTTCAGTGAAGTAGCGTCGCGAGGATTCCTCAACAAGTACATGAACGAGTTCAATGAGCAGTTCGCAGCCACCGCCGGCAAGATGATGGCGGACGATATCAAACGAGGCGGGCTACGCGCGTTGGATCGGCAGCGACTCTTCATCCTGGACTACACGCCGGCCGAGGTGAAGCAGATGGCTGCGGGCAAGGCGTCCCAGCGGTTACTCGACACGATCCCGGGCCGAGTCGCCGCCGCCACGCAAGGGACGACTCGCAAGCGGGTAGAGCGATCCCTTGCCTCGAACAGTCCGCTGTTCCGGTTCTTCTTCGACTTCCAGAACTACCTGCAAATCACGGCAGAGCGGAGTGGCCGTGTTCTGCTTAATCTCCCGCAGGCGTTCGAGCGAGGCGGCGTCAAGGAATTGGCAGCCGCCAGCGTGATCGCGGCGGAGTTCTTTGCCGGCCAGACAATCGCCGGACTCGGCTCGCTGGCACTCGGAGCGTTCGTGTTCGGTCGTGCCATCGATTTCGGTGACGACGTTGTGGATTGGGTAGCGGCCGGTCTGTTGGAGTCGGGCATTGCCGGCCCGCTTCGTACCCTTCAGTTCGTGAACGCCGGCGATCCGTCCTCGGAGATCGTGGTGAAGTTCAGTCCCAAGGGGCGGCTGTTCCTGGACGTGATCGACTTCGTACGCGAACAAAAGGGCTTCGCAAACCGTACCGGTCCCGAGAAAATCGTCGAGATCCTCCGCCGCCAGGTGCCGGCCCACCGTGCGGTCGCGCCCGTGCTGACCCGGACGCAGTCGGCGTACTTGGTCGCCATCGGTCTACGCGACCCTCAACTCGACAAGGCCCGTCGGCGTTACTTCGACTGGGTGGACAAGAACGTGCCCCGTGTCGGCGGCAAGGCCCCCGGATTCAACAAGTTCCGTCGCGAGATGGGCAACGTGCGTACCTGGATTCGTGCGGGCAACGAGAAACGGGCTTACCAAGCGGTCGGAGAGGCGTTCAAGGCGGCCATCGAAGAGGAGACCGGATCCATCCCGGAAGGGCTGGACAAGGCATCGTTGAGTCTGATATCCGACAAGGTCTGGAACAAAGTCAAGTCGTCACTGCGTGCCCAGCGATTGATCAGCGGGCCGCGAGTGCCGGACCGACTCCTCCCGAAACTCCGCAAGGACATCGGCGAAGAGAACGTACAACTGTTGATGCTCGAAGACCTGATCCTGGATATGTTCATCGATGGGCAGTTCGTCAACCAGGCCGGCCGCGAGGCAGCCCGAGAGCGGCTACGCAAAGCAGGATGAATGCCACCGTTGACCGCCCAGGGCAAGTCCGTTAGCGTAGTTCCCGACCACGCGGTCCAGGAGTCGCGCAAGCCATGAATTCTCCGACCGAGCCCGGCCTCGACGTCAACCAGCACAACTTCGACGACCTGGACAAGCTTGTCGCGCAGGCCGGCACGTCCGCAGTGCAACTCTACAATCGCGGGTACCCCATCGCGGCGTGCAAGGAGCTGCTCCGCGCCGCGCGGCATGCAGGATGTGCAGCGAGACTCGTGAGCGATAGACTCCGGCTTGAAGGAGAACCAGAGCCTCGCCCGGTACGTGGACGCTGGACGAAAGAATTGGCCGGTGGCGACCTGCCGAGGGGTGTTCGTGGAACCGCTTGAATCGGCGTGCACGCCGCAACGGAGACGAACGGGATGCTCTTAGAGCCAAACCCCATGCTTATTCGCCAGCACGATCAGCGTGTGATC
>CAZRLL010000020.1:0-9284 GCA_964600735.1 uncultured archaeon | reverse complement strand
GATGCTCTTAGAGCCAAACCCCATGCTTATTCGCCAGCACGATCAGCGTGTGATCGGCCCGATGCAGGTGCTGGACGAGGACGGGAGCCCGCACAACCTGAGCGTGGCGCCGACGACGTTTCTGTGGCGTGGGTTTGATCGACCCGGCGGCACCGCCCTCTTCACCGTGGGTAGCAATTCGGGGGCGGTCAGCGGCGGGAAGTGTCTGCTCAGCACGGGCAAGGCGTCGGGGCATTTCTACTGCTCGATGGCCAGCCAGATGACTTCGGGTGCGACGCCGGGACGCTACGCGACCGAGGTGAACATCGTGAGCGGGAACGTGTCGCGGGTGTTCGATGGCCCGATGATTGTGATATCAGAAAGACTCCTTTGAAACTCATCTGTTGTTGCATAACAAGAAACCGCGGCACCGGCTCGAAGACGGACGGGTCGAGCTTTCTGATCAACGCGTTGAACTCCTACGAAGAGACGGTCGGTTGCGATTCAGGATTGGTCGTCGTTGACGACGCCTCGAACGACGACACCGCTGACCTCT
Organism: uncultured archaeon; assembly: GCA_964600735.1. GTDB lineage: Archaea > Asgardarchaeota > Heimdallarchaeia > Heimdallarchaeales > Kariarchaeaceae > LC-2. The sequence goes on along the minus strand of CAZRLL010000020.1, from coordinate 8,749 downwards.
TGGAATCATGGCCAACGACGGCGGGTGCCGGCGACTTGAACCCACGGGTCGTTCTGAACGCGAAGCACCACGGCATCGGCGGCGCGATGAACGAGTTCGTATTGCCGGAAGCCGACCCCGACGACATCCTCGTACGCTTCGACGACGACATCCTCTTCCTCTGCCCCGGCTGGGGTCAGCGTGTGCTCGACACGTTCGCAGCCGCGGGCGCGGCACGCCTCTGTGGAGGCCCGGAACTCGTGTCGCTGGGCGGGCGTCAGATCGACCCGCGTGGGTTCATCCAATGCTTCGGTGACCGGATCATCGGTCCTCGATACCGGCACCTTTATGCCGGCGCTTCACCGACCGCGCACGACGAATCCCAACCGAACGTGGATTTCCTGTTTCCCGTCCAGTCCGTCATGGGTGCGTTCTGTGCCTTCCGGGCGTCCGCGTTGAAGGCCATCGGCGGTTACGATCCACGGTTCGCCAAACTCCGCTGCGAGACCGAAGACGTGCACGTGTCGTTCATGGAACGCGGCTGGAAGACGGCGGTGCGGTTCGGGTTGGACATCACGCACTGGTCAGACCGGCGGATCGCGCACGAACGCGAGGGGAAGGCATGGGGCGTCGAGAACCTGGACGAGACGTGGCTCAGGAAGTGGCGATTCATGCGGACCGGCCTGACACTCCTGAACGAGTTCAATCCGCACCTCTCGGCCCTGCGGATCAGCCAGATCGTCAACCACCCGTCCGAACGCATTCGTGCACGACTCAACGACTTGGACTTCGACGAAGTACCGGGCATGGTCGGCGCGAACACGCGATGCTGGTTACCGGCCGTGACGCCTACGGTCCCGGGAAAGCCATCGTGAAGTTACTGGTCGCCGGGCCGATCAGTTCGGCCCGCAGGTGCCCGTCGACCAGCGTGCCCTGCTCGCCGTAGATCACCATTCCCGACCCGGCCCCCGTGGTGTGCAACAGGAAATCACGGGAGCGAGCGTTCACGAGGTTGCAGGCAAAGAAGTCGCCGACCTGAACGACGGCGGTAGACAGCACCGCCCCCCGCGGTTGTACGGGCGGCGTGACGCTGTCCATCCACGGGTTGATCAACCATCGTTCGCTCGCCCTCACAGCGAGACCGTCCCGGACCTCGAAATACATGGTGATGTGCCGTGTATTGCTGAAATCAACCGGGGCATTCTGCGAGACGAAGAGGGCCCGTCGTGCCGCACTCGCCCCGCTGATGTCCGTCAGCAGATGCGTATGGTGCCGCGGCGCCACCTCCCGCGAGAGGAAGTTCGGGATAAGCATCGGATTGGTAGGAACGGGAGATTGAAACGCCAATTGATTTGCTGACGGCTGAGTAATTAAACCGGCAGAACGTCCAACGAAGGGCGGGATAGCACACCTCGCTTTCTTCGAGTAAGATTGCTCGCGTTGCAGTGCGACAGGTGTCCCTGACGCCCATCACGACGACTATTCGAAACCCTTGACTGTTCGGTGGCTCTGCGTCGAATGCCACAACCTATTTCACCGAAAGTAACCCTATCGCGCCTCCACGGAATCCGAGCGGGCTCCGGCTAATTCGGCTGTGATTCGGTGTATTTCCAGTGTGCCGGCGGCTGAGTGGACCACCTTGATCCGTACGTAACGCCCGCCGAGCCGGGTCATGATCGCGGTGCGAAGATTGATCGTGTGCACGGTCCCGACGCACTTCTGCGTATACCCGTCGGGATGGTCGGTCACTTCGAGAGTCACCGCGAACGACGTGTTGCTCGAGGACTTGGCCAGGTCCACGACGAGCCGCTCGAACAACTTGCGTTTCTGCTTGTCCCCCATGTCGAGCCAGTTGCTCTGCCACGTTCCGGTGAAGGCGGTGGCGTCGTCGGTCCAGGTGGTGGTCTCGTTGAACACGTTCACGAATCCGCTACTGTCCCCGAAGACCAGGTGCTGCTCACCGGATACGTCCAACGCCTGACCGAACGAACGGATCGACTGATCCCGTTTGTACCACTCGTCGTGCGTGATGTCGTACACGAACTGCTGGGGCGTGTCGGCACCCGCCGTCGGTACACTCACGATGAACTCGTTACGCGACTCGTCGTAGCCGGCGTGGGCGTACTGAGCCGCCGGTACCGAAGCCCCTGACGGGCCGGCCAGGAAGATCTCGACGTCGTCCATGTTGACGAGGGCCGCCGCTTCATCGCTTTGGCAACCCACGCGAGCGAACCCCGCCGACGTCAGGGAAGTGTCCTTGGCGCGGAAGATCAGAGCACCGTTCGCCCAGAGTGCGTATGTGCTTCCCGAGACGGAGAATACGAACTCGATGAAGGTGTGCGACGGAGTCGTCAGATCAGCGAAGAGGTTGTCGGAGTCGCTCGGTACGGTGCCTTCGCCGGGATTCAATGCGACACGGTCGGCGTCGTCCCATTTGAAGTCGCCGGGGATGTGGTAGAGGCTCGCCCGATCGTCCACCCACGCACCTGACGAGCCTTCCGGTATTCCGGTCTCGCCGAAATTGATCGCGGCGTACATGCCTTCCCTGTCCGCGTCAGTCGCGCCCGGTCCGACGCATCGCAACCCGATGAGAACGACGCCTTGGTCACTCCCCACGAGTCTCGCCGTGACCTTCACCGCATAGTCGGCCCCTTCCATCGCGGTCGTGCGGGCCAGGAACGACGACGCCATGGTTGTGCCGCCGTCATGCTGGAACGTCATTAGAGAACCGATCACGGACTGGGCCCAGTTGCTACCGCCCTGTGAGTCAACGTCCTGACTCCAAACATTAGTATCAATAGAGGAATCAAAGGCATCGGATACAACGAGTTGACCCATTTAAACGTACGCCTCGCTAACCAGAATGATATCCGAAGGCCTCGCCAATCCGCTCGGCACGGGCAAGCAAAGCACGAATCTTCACCTTCGTCTCGTCGTCCAGGTCGAGAGTTTCAAGATCGTCCAGGATCTGCGCACTGGAGTCACCCAACACCTCTTCCAGGCGCGACGCAAGATCGCTCATGTCAACGCCCCTTGACCTATGTGACCGTCTCCAACACAATGGCCCGGGGCTGGATCGGCCAGCCCCGAACCCGAGATGTTCTTTCGAGGAGAACGCCATGCCGAAACAGCCTATCAAGCGGTGCTCAAAGTGCAAGACGGTCAACTCAGCTTGCCGGCAATGTTGACAAGTCCAAATGCCGAACGGTAATCATGGACTACACGACCTTTCGATATATCTATCAACGACGACCCGTCGAAACGGTATATGGCCTCGAAACCTCCCCACATCACAGTCCCGTCGTTCACGGCGACGGCAGAGTCCACGTCCACACACGACGGCCCCACCTGGACCAGTTGCGACAGGAAGGTGGTAAGACTGTTGCCCGCCAGACGCCAGACGCTGTTCTTGCGGAGGATGAGCAATTCGGCTCCGAACCCCTTGCCGAACGGCACGATGTTCACGATCGGATCGAATGGATTGTCCGGCTCGACGTCAATGAAGTTCTGCGTCGGAAAGGTCTCTGGCACGTCCGGATCCGTGAACCAGAGGCGGGTCGGGAAGTTGGGCGAGCCCCAGGTCCACAGAGAATCAAAGTGGGTGATGATGCCCGTGGCGCCACGAGGCGGGCCGTAGAAGTCGGCGTATTGCGTGGTGCCGGGTTCCAAGGTCTGACTGACGATCAACGACATGATCGGCGAGACCTCGGCCACGTTCGCGTGTGCGTTCTTCGTAGTGGAGACTGTCAGTGTGGTGCCCGAAGCCACCGTCACACGCACCACCTCTTCCGCGTCGAGACCCGGCGACAGCACAAGCTGATCGCCGGCTCGGATATTCGTCACGCTGATGTTCGTGGTCATGTCCAGAGACGTGACGCCAGCGGCTTTCGCACCGGCTAACGTGTCAGACACAACAATCTCGCGAGCGTCGAGATCGGAACCCGCGGTGTCATCCGGGTACCAGACGCCGGGAACGCCGGCCTTGGACATGATCGCCGCGATCCGTCCGGTGTCGCCCAATGCGGCGACCTCAGTCGGTATCGGATGATGGCCATGGGTGAACGTATCCGCTGTAGTCGCCGCCCCCTTTGCCCGTCCTGCATAGCCCGTGTCGATCCTGATTTGCAATTCGGTCGCCGCCGTGCCGGTCCGGATTTGCAGGATCGCAGACGGCGCGCTCTTCTTCGTCTCGTTTCCGCTGTCCCGGAAGAAGAACCCGACTTCATAGTCTGACTCTGGTGTCAGATCCGTCAGCCCGGAACTCTCGATGAGACTGGTCGCCGGAGAGTCCACATTGTTCGGCCCGACCGTCCCGGACGTCGGGCCACGCAGTCGGAACCAGTTCGAGAACCGAGCGGTGCCCGTACCCGTGCCGTCCCAGAACAAAGAGTCCTGGCCATCAACGACGTACAGTTTCCCGTTTGCGGTGACGAATCGGGGAACGCCCGTGCTCGACGTGACCGTGTGAGCCTTATCCCAGACGGGCCCGCCTTCGCGCGTGACGAAGTAGTCGGTGGGAACCTTGGCCACATCGAACCGGACCAGGCCACGGTCCTTGAATTGGAAGAACCCGAGCACGTTGGCGTTCGCGCTGTTCATCTGATCGTTGACCCAGCGCGAGGCTCCCTGCATTTTTCTGAGGGTCCGACCCTGGCCGCCGACCCGCATGTTGATACAGAGCGACGCCCGCCCCGGCGTTCGCGACGTACGCTCGGTATCGGTCTCAAGACCGCCAAACGATTCCAGTATGGGGATCGCGTTTTCACCCATTAGTTGGTACCCGCCTGCAACGCGTCTCCCTCGTGTATCAGATCCCGACCTAAAACCGACGCATGCTCGGCACTCAAGACAAAATTAAACTCTTCACCGTCCGGGCACTGCAGTTCCAGCCTGACCATCGGCTTGCCGTCACGGGTTTCGTGACATGTCCCGACGTGTGACTCACACACCGGGTACGCTATAAACTCCATCTTTGGGTTGTAGGGTATTTGTTCAACTGCCACGCCGTCTTCGCTCCCGATGCAACTCGAATCGCCACCAAGCGGCCAGCACCACCGTCATCCCGAGCAGTGTGTTCAAATGCATCTCCACCCGTTCATCGCAACGGCCGTGAGCATCATGACCAAGACGGCTACGAGTAGAACCTCGATCGCCTTATCCGGTTTCGTGTGCCAGTCGCTCATCGTTGGGCACCTCAGTTCAACAGGTCCTCGAACCGCGACGACCGCACCGCAGCGCCGGGGATCACGGCGTCGAGTTCGGGGCCGAACCGCCCGCCCATCGGCCGCATGCCCGATCGCTGGCTCGTATCGAGATCGTAGCCCTTGAGTCGGTTGATCTCGGCCAGGATGTCCGGATCTTGAGTGAGCGTGCCCCCGGCCGGTCCATTCTTTCGCAGGAAGGCCCTTGCGAGCCATCGTAAGAGGTTGTGGAACTCGTACGGTACTTGGATGTCATCGTCGCCGAAGACCCGCGTAGGGGCCCGCAAATAGTGCACAACGACGGTCTTGTTGCTGGTGGGCGTCACCTCGAACCTCATCTCGGGCGGGCTACCCTCGATGATGTACCGGTCACCCTGGCTGATCCCGCCCTCAACGCTGTCCTCACGCGATCGCCGCCAGTCCGCGGGGTTCATCGGGAACAGGGGCCCCTCGCCCAACACGAGCACCTTGATCGCGCGGCCGAAGTCCGCCATGACGCCGCCGTTAACGAGCGTCAGGTCGAACCGGGGGCAGGACTCGGTGACCTTGTAGACGTTGGTGCCGGAGGCGTGGGCGAACTTCTGGTTTCCGTACAACGTCAACCCCAAGACGTCCACCACGGTCGCGAGCTTGTGTATCTCCTGGTTGGCGCCTCCCGGATCGATCACGACGAGGTCGTTGACCGCGAACCCGGCCGTGAACCCGACGTTGAGATCGGTGTCATTCGCGAGTGAAGGCGCATCCAATCGTGTCCGAACCGACGGGTCAAACACGACGGGCCGCAGCTTGCGAACGGTGGCGTTCTCCGCCAGGCTGTGTGAGTTGACCAACGTGGCCGCCACCGTCAGACTCACGCGCGCCGTGACGGCACTGACTTCCGAGAGCTCCTGCTTGCTCAGCCCTTCGGCGATCACGATCGTATCGCCAATCTGGAACTCGCCGGTATCCGAAACGCTCAGCGTGGTTCCGGTACTCGCGACGATCACATTCGTCGTGGGGAACACCTCGAACCGTGCCGGCGAGTTGGGTGAGACGGCCCACCACCAGGTATGCTGCTGATAGAGCCACACTTGTGCGTCAGTAATGGCGTCACGAATCCGGGCCAGCGCAGCCGGGTCACCAACATTCAAACCTTCGGCCGAGGCGATGCTGTCGAAGAAATGAGATCCGCGAAACGCGGGTGTTTTCCATGCCGAAGCCATGCTTGCCCGCTCCTTGCCGAACGGCTAAACTGCGGTCGAGGGCGGCGTGAACCGCCCCCGACCCACACGCATTCTGATTGGAGAACGCGATGCCAGAGCCTACCAAGACGTGTACAAAATGCAACGTCAGCAAGCCCGTCGGCGCCTTCACGACCCATGCGGGCTGCCGGATGGGTGTCCGGCCCGACTGCAAGGATTGTCGGACCCTAATCTTACGGCGTTGGTCGGAGGCCAATCCAGAGAAAACACTTGGGTACCAGAGGGCATACCGGGAGGCCAACCGTGAGAAGAAAAACGCTTGTGCCAAGAAGTGGCAGAAACAGCATTTATCGGCGACACAAGCACACGGAAAAGTTGCCCATGCGATCAAGGACGGCCGACTCGTCAGGCCCAAGGCGTGTCCGCGATGCGGCAATCCGTCGCATCTTCATGCCCATCACGCGGATTATGCCCGCCCCCTCGATGTTGAATGGCTCTGCTCTCGCTGCCACAAGCGTCTTCACGCCGTCTTACGAAAGGCTTGAATCCGTCGCCGAGCGGGGGAAATCACCACTCACCTGCGGAACCTGTGCCATGTTATCCGACCGAACGTACAGGATCTGCGTCTTCCCACTCGAGTCGGTAACCGACACGGGGATTGTCCCTTCCGGGCAGTGCGGTGCCTCCGCAGAGGTCTGGCCGAAGACGAGGGCCTGTTGATGCTTCAAGCCTTCTATGCCGGACGGGATCTCGTCGGAAAGATCGGGTGCTTGTTCTGGTGGCCCTCGTCCGGTGCGATCCTTGATGAGCCTTTCAGCCGTCTCGCCCTTGTCCTTGGCCTCGGCCTCGTCTAACTCGCGCATGAACAGCAGGCTGTCGGCGTTGAAGTCGAGGATCCCATGGCCGCTTGCGTTGATGCAGGTGACCGGCGTCAGGCAGGCGTTGTTGATCTGGATCTGTTCGAGCGCGGTCTTGGTGACCAACGCTTGCTTTTCGTTGATGTCGCCCGTGACGCAGTAGCGTCCGTTGATCCCACGCCGGCAGCGGCGTCCCATCTCCGGGCCGTTCCAGGGGTAGCCGTCGCAGTAGTAAGGGCCGGGTACCCAGACGTTGTCGTGGTTCGTCGCATACGCCGGCCAGCAGTGGTCCACTCCGAGCAGGATGACTCGCTTTGGTTTCAGACGCACGGTCCAGGCCAGGGCCATCGACAGAGTCGTCTCACAAGCCGGCAGACACAGCATTGGCGGCTTGTAGGCCCACTCAGGTGCGTCCTCCCACTTATCGTGGAAGCACCATGGCGTCACGAAATAGGCGAACTGCGTCGGGGTGAAGTGGGTCAGGATCTCGGGATTCGTGGACGGAGCCAGGACGCAAATGCTGTCCTTGTTGGCGTGCTTCCACCACCACGGATTGGCCTGACGCTCGGTGATGAAGAAGACGTTCGCGTCGGGCCAGCAGACGGCCGCCCGATTCACCGCGATCACGATGGGCTTCTTGAGACCGATCCAGCGCCGCACGAGTGCCATGTTCTCGCCCGCGCTCCAGCCGCCGGCGATGAGCAGTACATCGTCCGCTCCGAGGTCGGCCAGTCCCGCCTCGGCATCTTCAAGCCGATGGGGGCCGAACTGCGGTCGCTCTTTCCAGAAAGCGACGTGATCCTGACGGTGGCGGCGGATGAGCCACGGCAGATCGGGGTTGGCATCCGGCATCGTGCAGCCACCGATGATCTGCTCGAATGGCTGGAGATGCGGATAGTTTTCTGGTAACATTTGTACAAGCTGTTGACCTTTGAATTGTATTGTGGCGGTTCGAGTTCCATATTGCCATATGAGACCTTCAACGTCATGAGCCATGTCTTGCCCGTTCCTTCGAAGACCGATAGACTTTGGATGAGGGTTGGTCTGGCCAACCCCCACCCGAGGCGTGCCCTTACAAGGAGAGCACCCATGCCAGAAACTACCAAAACCTGCCCCATGTGCAAAGAGACCAAACCCTACACGGCGTTTCACCGTGATCGTCACGCCAAGGATGGTTTGACGACTTATTGCAAACCGTGCGGGATTTCGAGGTCCAAGGGGTGGAACAAGCAAAACGCCGAGCGTTACGCCGGGAACATGAGCCTCTATCGGGAACGCCATCCCGAGAAGGTGAAAGCCCGGAAGTCGCTGTTCAGTGCGGTTCGCGGCGGACAGTTGGTGCGGCCCAAGGCCTGTTCAGTGTGCGGCAAGCGGTGCAAGCCGGACGCTCACCATGAGGACTATGATCGCCCGCTTGACGTTATCTGGGCCTGTGTGTCGTGCCACCGGCAACTTCACGCGGGACCTCTGCTGACGACTTGACTCCCTACGTGTTAGGCGGCAGATTCAACCCGCTAAAGAAGAGCGGCGA
>CAZRLL010000019.1:0-30031 GCA_964600735.1 uncultured archaeon | reverse complement strand
GCTAGATCATGCGCAGCTGTCCATCCAATATCTCCTCGTGGTCCTACATAAATAAAACCTACTCTAAGATTTCCAGATACTCCACCTGTTGCTTCATCATCATCTTGTGTTAATAATGCTCCACCATAACCTACTCCAGCACCAATCAGTACTCCAATAATGACGGTTCCAATTAACGTACTTTGACTAAACATGTTTTCTGACATCTATAATTTCCTCTTTTATTTAATTTTAATCCCTAGCTTTCAATTTGGTCTATATTTACAAATAGATAGCTCCGGTTGAGAACAAACAAAAATGTGATTATTTAAGATATTTGCCAACTGTGATGATAAAAAGTAAATTATATGTTTGACAAGATAATAATAAATGAATTGTATCTTTGCGTTAAAAATTCGTTTTGTTTATTATTACAATTCAATTAAATCACGAATTAAAGAAGTACCTTTTTCCCTTTCGCCAGATATCATTGAGTTTACTTTACCATTAGCTCTAATCTGACTGGATGACTCACGGCATCCACTATCCTGAAGTAAAACTGTATCAGGAATACCTTTCGATACAAAATATAGAGAAACTAAACTCAAGTTGTGTTTTAGCCAAATGCGTTCTACCCTAAGTCTCATGGATAATTATATTTACGATTGTATTTGATCCATTGGGAGATAAATGGTAAGCAGAGGGCGGAAAGTAATAATTAGTGAGTTTTCAAAAAAGTAACTCCTTTTCAATCATCAAGGGAAACTTATTATTTTACGACTTTTAATCCATAATTTGACTATTTGAAATTTAATCAGATTGAAAGGGAATGGTTAGTGCAGATGGAGCCCCAATTATTTGTTTTACTTTAGAACGATTAAGAATTGCACTTCCTAGCATTAAAAATAATAAAGTGGATATAAACGGTAGCATCTCGATAAATGGAGTAGGAATATCGATTGGTTCCCCATTAATCGTAGGAGTAATTCCAAATAAAGTAATTCCACCTTGAAACTTGAATTGATAAACCCAAAATGTACCAAAAATATATGCACCGAAAAAAGCAATTATAGGATGCCACATAGCTATTATTACAAGGGCAATTACAATCCACCCTCTACCATTTGTCATCCCCTCTGTCCATGATTCTAACCAGGCCAAAGAAAGATAGGCACCACCTAATCCAGCCAAAGCCCCTCCAAATACCACATTTATAAATCTAACACGGTTTACATCAACACCTTGATTATGTGCAGAAGAAGGATTTTCCCCCACCGTACGAACTATGATCCCATATTTTGTCTTGAAAAGCACAAACCATAGAATAGGCACAAGTCCAAACGAAAAATAAACAATTATATCGTTGTTAAAAAATACTTCACCAAAAAATGGTATGTCACTTAGGATTGGAATAGGTACGGACTCCAAATAATCAACTTGACTTGATTTACCCAAAACATCTTTTCCAAGAAGACCGCTGAGTCCTGTTCCAAATATAGTTAACCCTATTCCTGATACGATTTGATTCCGTTTTAATGTAATTGTGAGTAGTGCATGAATACTCGCAAGTATCATTCCAAGGAGAATACCCACCATTATCCCTATCCAGACGCTAGTTGTCCCACCAAGTATCCTAAAACTATTATCCCCTAGATCTCTAGTTAGATATGCAAAATAAAATGATCCAGCAGCGCTTGTTATGATCATCCCCTCAATTCCAAGATTTAGAATTCCTGATCTTTCGCTAAAAATCTCTCCCAAGGTTGGAATCAATAAAAATGTCGATGCTATAACAATTGATGATGCGGTAATATATTCACTCATTAATCTCTTCTCCTGACAATTTTAAATCTTAAAAAGAACTCGGAGATTAGCACAAAAAGTAGAATTGCCCCGTTCAGAAGATCAACCGTCGTTGCTGGTAATCCTAATAAACCTCCGATAGACAGATTACCGGTCAATAATCCTGCAAACAAAAATGCACTAAATATAATTCCAATTGGATTTAATCCCCCCAGCCATGCAACAGCAATAGCAGTGAAACCATAACCTGAAGAAATCGATTCTCTGAGGACAATTCGATTACCGGCAATTTCCCCAACTCCTGCAATTCCAGCTAGTCCCCCTGATATTATTGTTGTAATGAGGGCTATTTTTAGAAAGTCAATTCCAGCAATTTTTGCAGCAACTTGATTTTTACCGATCACATTGATTTCGTATCCTAGTTTTGTTCTTGGAATTCCATTTACACTCCTGAACAGGAGATAATTTGATAACACAATAAATGCAAACGCTAAGAATATAGTGATGTGAATTTCAGAATCTCCAATGAGAGGAAGTTTTGCATTATCTGAAATTGGATCTGTATGTGGAAATCCCCTTCCTGAGCTACTCTTCCAAGGTCCACCAACCATATAGATAAGCAATGAAATCGCTGGAAATACTAGCAGAAAACTAACAACAACGTCTGCTCCTTTGAATCCTCCTTTAACTCTAAATAGCGCGATTGGGATTGCCCATATAGCACCTGCAATAAATCCACCAATAAACATCAATGGAATTAAAAAGATTGAACTCATATTCGGATAGGTAAAAGCTACCCAGAATCCACCCAAAGCTCCAACTACATACTGACCCTCCATACCAATATTATCTATTTGAGCTTTAGCAGGAATTGCCAAACCGATTCCTAGGATCAATAACGGAATAAAATTCAATAATGTTTGTCTGAATCCAAATTCCGTAAAATAAGCGATTCTAATTACCTCAAAATAGAGTTTAAAAGGATTCACTCCCATTATAAAGAAAATCACACCCACAAATGCTAAACCAGCAATTAATGTATATATACGAACTAGCATACTCTCTAATCCAGTAATCACATCAGGTCTCTTCACGATATCAAGTTTAAAATTAATCAATAACTTTTTCCTCCTATTATGTGGGCGATCCTTCTACAGGTTGTATGTCTCCTTTGAAATTTAATTCGTCAAGCGATACACCTCCCATCATTAAACCAACCATCTCTCTATTCGCTAGAACTGTGTCAATTGTTCCTATTATTCTTCCTTTATAAATAACTGCGATCTCATCGCTTAACGATAAAATTTCAGAAAGATCACTGGATACTAAAAGAATACCTACTCCTGATGTTCTCTGTTTCAGCAGTTCTTGTCTGACAAATTGAGTAGTTCCAACATCTAATCCAATAGTTGGATTTTCGGCAATTAATAATAAATTCCCACCAGGATATTCCCTAGAAAGCTCACGAGCAACTACAACTTTTTGTCGATTTCCCCCAGATAAACTTCTCATGGGTGTAAAAGGACTCGGAGTTTTAATAGCATAATCTTCAATCAATTTTTCTGTTTTTTCTATTATTGCCTTTGATTGAAGTAAGGGGCCAGATCCTTCGTAATAACTGTTTAGTATGAGATTTTCCCGTACAGACAAATCCAAAACCATTGCTTTAGATCGATCTTCTGGAATATAAGAAATTCCAGATTTGCGAATTTCTTTTATGTTTTTGTTAGTTATATCTTTACCACGAATTGCAATTTTACCTGATTCTGATTTTCTCAACAGATAAATTGCCTCAATCAACTCACGTTGTCCATTCCCAGCTATTCCTGCCAAGCCAAGAATTTGATTCTCCTTTACGACTAAACTAATCCCTCTGACAACTCTATCCCCCATGTCATTTGTTACTATTAAATTTTCACATTTCATAAGTATATTTACATCGGTTAATCTACTGCTATCCTTTTTCAGATCATAAAGTACTTCTTTACCAACCATTGATGTGGCTAGGATTTGTTTTCCCTTATCAGGATCTTCTTTCAGTTTTTTAACTCCTTCTTCATCAAATACTTCTACTACTTTTCCTTGACGCATTACGGTAATTCTATCACTTATCTCGATTGCTTCGTCCAAATGATGTGTGATTATTACAGTGCTTTTGCCTTGAGATTTTAAAGAACCAATTAATGTAAATAATTTCCTTGTTTCGGGAGGTGTTAACATTGAGGTCGGTTCATCAAGAATTAATATGTTTGGGTCGGTAATTATTGCTTTAAGTATTTCAACTCGTTGTTTTTCACCCCCGGAAAGTTTCCAAATTTTCATATTTGGGTCTAAATGATCAAGGTCATATTTTTCTATTGCCTCTTGAATCTTTTTCTCTATTTTATTAATTGAGAATAAATAACCTTTCGCAATACTAAGAATGTTTTCTCCAATTGTATGTCTCTCAACTAGTGATTTGGAAAGATCTTGATATGCAATTCCGATACCATATTTTTGGGTATCTAATGGATTATTAATTGTCACCTCTTTTCCCTCAATTTGTATTTTTCCACTATCAGGCCTTCTACTAAGATTCCTGACAAGCGTTGATTTTCCTGCACCATTTTCCCCCAATAAAGCATGAATTTCACCCTTTTTTAAGGAAAAATTTACGTTGTCATTTGCTGCAATTACAACTCCACCATCCCCATAATAGCTTTTACAAATTTTTTCCATTTCTAAATAAGTTTCCATCAGGAACTCCACTTCTTTCTTCAAGTGTGATATATCTTTTCAACTTTTTTCTCTCTAAATAAAATATAGATAACAACTGAAAATATTCCGACTTTTAGTTATAGGGTAAAATAGATTTAATTGCGTAAAATTTAATATGACCAGAGATCGTTCATACCGAATTCATATAATCAGTGATTACAACACCCACAAATAACCATAAGAATGTGAATACCATGAAAATCGAAGCAAATTTGAATAATTTGAAAGTCCTTTCATTAGTGGGATTTAACAAATTAATGATAGAATAAATTAGGGTATAAATTCCCATTACTATCAAAGGTATCTGTGTGATCAAATGAAGATTGAGAAATATCCCGAAACTTATAATTATTCCCCCATTTACCAAGGCTGAAATTGTAATGACTATCATCGTTTGTTCATTCCCATGGACTACAGGCCACATAGGCACACCTGCTTCACGATATCCTTTTTGATTTTCAGGAATTAGAGCAAGGGTCAAGATATGAAGAGGTATCCAGGATAAAATGAAAATTAAAAATAATACTGTAACAAAATCAATGCGATTGTAAATCGCAGTTCTTCCAGCAACTGCTGGGAGACCACCTGCAATACCTCCAAATAATATTGAAAGTGGAGTTTTTCTTTTCAACAATAGTGAATAAATAACAACATTGAAAAAAAATCCAAGAAATACTATAATCATTGTTAAAATATTGATTAATCCGGTTAATAGGATCCCAAAACTTGTAAAAACGATTCCATGCCATAAAACAACCTTTTCACCAATTTTACCAGTAGGTAAGGCTCTACATTTTGTTCTAGGCATAATCGCATCAATATCCAGATCTATATACATATTGAATAGAGTAGATCCAGACACGGCAAAAAATAAACCAAATAATAATAGCACTGCATCAAATAGAATAAGTTGATACGGATATCCAGAAATTAAGTAGGCAATAAAACCTGTGTAAATAAGTAGTGCAGTCTGTTTACCTTTGATTAACTCTGAATAAAGATGAAAGGGGATGATTGAACTAGAAAAGCGATCTATCGGTTTTAATCCTCTATCGATTTCATCAGTCAAACAATCCTCTCCATATTCGATTTATTTATATTATACTATATACAAATTTAATTTGTACCATGGTTATTCATTTCATTATACTATTTATTGAGATTCTAATTTAGATTAATTGCAACAATATTGCAGTAAAATAGACATATATACGATAATTTAGATTAAATATTGGCGAGGTGCATATAATATACAAAATAATTGTAATTGCGAGGGGAGTATAATTATTATGATAAATAGAAAAGAACTTGATTAAACTACCATTGAAGTGCATCCTATGGGCATTCAACGCATTTCTAAGAATTTCAAGATTTGAAGAGTTTTGATGTAACAGACTTCAGTATATGTTTGAGGTGGATTTGAAAGAATTTTATATAATCATTCAAAGTATTTGGAATGAAAAGTTAGTTTGTTATTTTGTTATCACTAAATCCCTAATATGTGAAAATATTCAATATTCTTTTCAAATCGATAATATTTGAGGGATCAATACAAAAAGTGCTATGGGCTTTATCGATATGTGAAGGAAGAAGTAATGGATTGGTTACTAGAAGGGGATCCAGCAATACGCTGGCAAGCTCTTAAAGGCCTATTCAATTCTTCCAAAGAGGATATTCATAAGGCACGTGTACTGATCGAGTTGGAGGGATGGGGAAAGCAATTATTAGATCATCAGGACAAGGAAGGGACCTGGGGCGGTGGTTTGTACGACCCGCAGTGGACATCTACTTATTGGACTATTACGTTACTTAGACGTTTTGGAATAATCCCTGGAAATGAAAAACTGCAAAATGCCTGCCTTCTTCTTCTCAATGGAGGGATTAGGCGTGATGGTGGTGTCAATTTTTTCAAATCAATAGAAGCAAGTGAAGCCTGCTATTCTGGATTTATGCTTGCCAATTTATCCTATTTCAAGATAAAGGATCCAAGGAGAGAATCAATATTTGAATATTTAATTGAAACCCAGATGTCAGATGGGGGTTGGAATTGCGAATTGCCAAAAGGAGCGACACATTCATCATTTCATACCACTCTTATCATACTCGAAGCCTTGAAAGAGTATGCAGCAGTGGATAGAAAAAACATATCTTGGATCCGAAATATGCAGAACCAGGCTCATGAGTTTTTGTTGGAACATCATTTATTCCTGTCTCATAGGTCGGGTAAAATTGTTGATAGTAATATGCTCAAATTCTCATTTCCACCTAGATGGCATTACAATGTATTATCAGCGCTGGATTATTTTCAATCAATTCAGCACCCCTATGATGATCGCTTCACCGATGCCATAGAATTACTTCAAGATGGGGAAAAAGAAGGAAAATGGAATCTGGGATTGAAACACAAGGGGCAGGTATGGTTTGAAATGGAACCACCAAGAGAACAAAGCCGTTGGATTACATTAAAAGCCTTAAGAGTATTGAAATGGTGGGAAAAAGTGTCTAAATTTAAAATATCAATATAGCAAATCATTTCTACTAGACATCACTTAAATGAATTTTCTCTCAAGTTCATGTAAGTTTTGGCAATTACTTATTTAAATTCACTTTTCCCCAAAATATAGCCCTTTAAAAGTGATGGATAATTGGTTAAAATTCCGTCAACCTGTTTACTAATTAAAAAATCCCACTCTGATGGTATATCCGCATAGAAAACAATGATTTTGGTTCCAGTTTTTCTTAATTTTAAAAAATCATCATCCGAATAGTTACGCCAACGTATTTGAGCAAACGGTAAATTATAATTCTCTACAATATCCAAAAATTCACTTGCAGATCTCTTTTTCTGCATCATCCCACAAGGATATCTTGGAGCATTATCCCTAAACCATTCCCAGGTAGCTTCATCCCTAACAGAAATATAACCAGTTCCCACTCCACGATATTTATCCAATAATACTACAATTTTCTTTTCCAATGTTCTGTCCTTCTCCACCACTTTATTCTGTGGTTTCACTTCTACAATTATTGAACAATCCTCAGGCAATTCTTGTAGGACTTGCTCAAATGTAGGGATTTTAACTCCTGTAAATTCTTGATTTTTCCATTTCCCAACATCTTTTTCGTTGAGTTCAGCAAGTGTATAATCAGCTATTCCCCCACTATCTCCAGTGATCCTATCGAGAGACCTGTCATGAAAAATTACAAGCTGGCTATCCTTTGTGATCTGTACATCCAATTCAATAATATCTGCTCCGGATACTATTGCGGTCCAAAATGCCCACATCGTATTTTCTGGAGCGACTCCTGAGGCTCCTCTATGTGCTATACAATACATCAAGTGCCAATTTTATAGTATTTTATTTCTATATTATGAGTAGATTTAGGTCAATTGAATTGATTTTTTGAAAATAGTTGCTTAAATTAAAATAGATTAATGCGATCCACCAGGTATGCTATGGAGTGGGTATATCTGCATCAACAATGGCATCTCATATATTATCTCTGCAAGGTCCGCTCTATCTATTTGACGCATAATTGGGGCTCTCCTCCTGTATGTCATCCATTCACGAATTTCTCTAAAATAGGTGAAAGACATGTGTGCATCTTTAGCCTTCAAATCCAATTGAAATTCCATTATCCCTTCAGGTCCCAAGCGAATATCAATTGACTTAACGGGGTGTCTAAATTCATATCCAGCCCCATGAGGTGTAACATTTAGTTTCCTTATCTTTTGTTCTAATCCAATATTTTTGACTCTCTCACCTTCTTTCCAATGGTCGAGAAAATCAGGAGTTAAATTGGGCCTGGTCTTTGCCGCAATAAGTCCCTCCTCTGGATTAAATGCCACTGGTATCAATCCATTATGTTGTTGAGTACCAATAATATGGTCTGCCCCCTCATTTATCAACCCTTGATGATTGATTTCCTCCATTTTATTCCACAATTGATCATCAAATATTTCACTCATAGTAACATCTCTATTCTCTGCATTAGATCGGTCCGTTTCTTTGAATTGATCCATATACAATTTTCTGGCTTCCCCTTCTAATAAGGTAATTGAACCATGAGGTGTTGGAACTTCAAAATAACCATCTACTTGTGCTAACCAAGAATTTGGATGATATAGTTTATGTGTCCCTTCGTGACCAGAACAGTGAATAACAACAAAACGACGATTAGTGTCTTCACCAGTGACAGGATCATTTACAAAGTAGACCCCTGCGAAATGATTACCCTTTCCTAATTGAGTTAAATCATCCTGGCCCAATTTTAATTGTATATTAGTAAGATAATGCTTTAATTTCGCATCAGGCATGGGATCCATTAATTCATACATACTAAACCCACAACCATTAGGCATTGAATTATTTGTCGCGATCATCCCATCAAATTCAAAATTTAATATACCACCATAAGTAAATCCCCTCTGTATTCTTATAGGATTATATGTACAGGTGCCATCAGGTGCAAAAAAAACATAGGGTTTAGATGTTTCGATATCCGCACCCATTTGGGTTGCAGCATAAAGTATCTTACCAAATCCAACTTCCATGATCCGAGGAGCAACTTTTCCAATTCGGTTACCAGCAGCTAAAGAAAATATACGTCTTCTAGCTTCGATCATCCATCTTTCAAAAAGGGGTGAACATCCAGAAAATGTTACAACTGGCTCCTTTTTTGTCACTGAAGTTGTGTCTAAAATAGACGTTTCATGACGACTTTCAAAAGACATTCATATGACTAATGAAGCTTCTGGTTTTTAACTCTTTTTCCTAGACAGATTTTCATATGATATAAAAATTTCCCCATTCTAAAATTAGCCTTGAAAAGGTATATAACTCCCGAATCAGCCTAGTGTATTCGAATAATTGTAAAAAATATCACAAAAAATTTGTGAAACAGAAAATTATATCATATATTGTAATTTATATTGAAAATATTTGATTATATCGAAGACCAAATTAGGATGGAGTGGTTTTTTCATCACTTGGGACAAGATATTTGTACAGAAGAGGGATAACATATGGTGCGATTCCAATCGACACCATTAACATTCCTATTGTAATAACAATTGGGGCGGTAGCAGGTGCTCCTCTTAGTCCTGCACCAATTATAGAAAAACCCATAAGAAAAAATAATGCTGTAAAAAAGAGCTTTGTAAGAATATTCATCCCATCTCGCTTCAGGGGTACTAATTTCTTGGACATGAATTTGATAAAATTAAAATAACTTTTTAGTATTACCTTGTGACCGTAGTGCTATGTTTTTAGAAAGCTAAAATTTATAATATAAAAAAATAATTGATTATTGGTGAATTCATTAGTTAATGTTAATTCTAATTTAATATTACGAAAATACATATTAGACAGCAGATTAGATTATTTAAAATTAAGGGATAACACAGAATTCGCTAAAAGTCTAAAGAATTTTGAAAATACCGACTTACTTTCTCTAAATAATAATGAACAGAAAGCATTCTGGCTTAATGCTTACAATTTATTAACCATAAAATCAATATTAAAGGTATTAGATAAAAATCCTGAATGGCAAGGAAATTTATCTCTTCTAGCAAAATTCAAATTTTTCATTATTCGTAGACATAAAATAGCCGGAAAAAATATTTCTCTCTATCATCTTGAAAATAAGATTATACGTAGGAAATTTAAAGATCCTCGAATACATTTTGCATTAAATTGTGGAAGTATGAGTTGTCCAGTACTTCCAGGCAAATTATTTGAAGCAGAAACATTAGAAGAGTATCTTGAAGAGTTGACAACTTCATTTATTAATAATCAAAGAAATGTGATCGTAAATGAAAACGAAATATCACTGAATCGAATTTTTAAATGGTATAAAGGTGATTTTAAAAATGCGGGTGGAATTGTCAATTTTATTAAAAAATATTGGAAAGGTGAATCCATCTCTCAAATGGTGAAAATTTCTTATATGGACTACAATTGGCATTTGAATATTGTTAATTTAAATTACGATACTATGGAGCTTGGAAATATTTAGTCATAGTTATCGACTCAATCAATGAATCTTACTCGATTTGTCTAGAATTGTATAATTCTGCTCAAGATGTTATAAACAGTTGATCTACCCTCGTTCACAGTATTAATTAAATGATTTTTTTTTAATTTCTGTTTCAGTAATATCGCTATAAAAAATCAATTTCAACATTTCCTAGTTGATAGGTCGCGAATAATCTATTGCAATCACAAAAGGATTTAAATCTGTAATTGTTCTCGTTTTTATTAGATAAAATTAATTAAAGGTGCATTATTATAGCTTCATTTCCTGAAAATTTACCTCCAGAAGGTTTGAGTGTAGGTTATAAATATTTTATTTATCTAGGTTTACTTTATGTGATTCTAACTGCCTTTACTTCATGGTTTGTAACTAGAAGAAGATCAAAATATTTTGAAGAATTTGGTGAAGAAGGAACTCGATTTGATGGATCAGAGATCGGACTTCAATTAGGTTTAAACAAAACAATGTCATTTAATGATTCTCGTGATATGCTTTCAACACTGAAGATTGAAGTTGCAGGAGCAGAGTCATCTCTGAAAAAATTAGCAAAAGAGAAAGAATTGGGTGAAATATCTGGTGAAGCGTTCAATTATTTGAATGAACGTTATAATAACCATGTTAATGAAATAAGTAACAAAATGAATGAAATGATTAAATCTAGTATACAAGCATCTACTGGTGAAATCGATGAGGGTATTGATATTGATCATAGATTATCTGATGAAGATATGGCCGATATCGAAGCCGATCTACAGAAACAATTACTAGACCTAGAGGCAGATGATGATTTCCTTAAACCAACGCATAGAGCAAAGACACCAATTTCAGAAGTCTACAAGGAGAGTCCCAAAGAGGTAGTAACTCCACCAGTAAAGCCAACCGAAGCACTACCAGTTGCTCCAGCTCCATCAAAAGTTGCATCAAAAGCACCGGCACCAATGCCAGCACCACCCACTAAAACATCAGTTGAAGCTCCAGCACCACCATCTGGAAAAGTTGTCCAACCCGCAGAAATCCCTGCACCAGGGAAAGTAAAAATTCCCCCACGAAAAGCAAAAACAGCCCCGGCCCCAGTTGCTCCTCCCCCAAAAAAGGTTGCTCCAGCCCCGGTGGCTCCTCCTAAACAGAAAATTCCTCCACCACCAGCTAAATCCGAAAAAATGAAAATCCCACCTCCCCAACAGCCATCAGCAATATCCGCTCAACAACCAATGAAAGTACAATCGCAGGATGAAGATGAGAAAATATTTGCAAAATCCACCTCAATTGCTGCTCTCCGAATGGATATGCTTAGAGAATTAGCTCGATTAAAGAAATTAATCTCTGATGATGATAAATAAAAGAAAATTCAATAAAATATAAAGAATGGCCGAATCATTAAATCTTGTATCACAATATAGTTATAATAAATCGCAAACCAGCAACCGATGGATGTTGAGCAAAGTAAAACACAGCTTGCAAATTATTTTGCTGAAAATTTACCATCAATGGGAATTATTGGTTTTGGATCCGGGTCCACAGTGAATCAGATCATTGAGAAAATTGCTGCATCTAAAATTAATATTCGAGCGATATCTGCCTCCTCTAGTACCTCATTAAAATTGGCTCAATTTGGAATTGAAGAAATTACTATTAGATCGATTGGTAACAAACAAATTCCAATTTGTGTTGATGGTGCTGATCAAGTAATTTGGGGTAATCAACCATTAATTCTAAAAGGTCATGGAGGAGCTTTGACTAGGGAAAAAATCATGTGGAATTTGACCTCAAAAGTACTTGTAGCAATTGATTCATCAAAATTGGTTGATAATTTTACTGAATTCATTCCTATTGAAATAATTCCATTTTCATTAAAATTAGTATTTGATCAATTAAAACAACTTGATATACATGGACTAAATGCGTCGTTAAGGACGTATGGCACTAGTAATATGCCATTAATGACTGATAACAATAATTTTATCGTTGATATATACTATACTCCCCCACTTAATAATCCGATTGAATTAAATAATACACTTAATCAACTTGTGGGTATTGTAGAAACAGGATTATTTGTTGATAGAAGCAAACAAAACACTGATATTATAATTGGATATCCCGATAGATGTCAAATTATTTAATGAATTAATTTCACCGTTAATGGAAAATCTGCTGAATCAAGTAATCTCTCCAATCTTTGAGTAGTCGTCTTTTTCCGGGATAATCTTGCTTCACCGATTCGATTTGCAAAGGTATTCATTATTACTTGAGGTCCAACCATCAATTGTACATGTTGATTTGCGAATTCTCTACCTAATTTTAATATTAAATATTTCTTTAACTCAATTATCTCTATTTCCTTACCTGTAATTTCGTAACGTTTATCTCGATTCTTATTATGAATTGTTTGAGATTTTTCAAAATCTCGATCCCATTTTTTCTTGGGTTTGCTTCCCTTCTTTCTATGTTTTTTTCTCCTTGAACGGTCAAAACTATCGTCATAGGCATGATCAATGGGAATGACAACAATTTGTTCGCCAAAAGAAAACATTTCATATAGTGGATGCTTATTTAGGAAATTTGAGACTTCAATAACTGGTCTAGCAAGAGATTGGTCCTTAAATCCAGCAGGTGTCTTTACAACCATCTTTAACGATAACACACTATCTACTTCCCCATTCTTGATAAAAATGAGCGTATCAATTATACTCGGAATTAGACCCAATTCAACTCTGTTCACAAATCTCTGAATGGCTTCGATTGGTTTTGTTGAATGGATGACTCCGACCATGCCCACACCTGCAAGTCGCATATCAGTATAGATTGAAAAATCTACATTCTTTCTTATTTCATCAAAAATAACATAATCAGGACGCATTAATAATATTACATCTGCTACCTTTTCAATATCTGATGGTAACATGGTGAATTGAGTGACTCTGTCATCCAATTGCAAATCCCTTGGTTTTTCAATAGTTTTGACAATTTTATTCTGATCTGCATATAGATTAGCCAAAGCAGCTGCAAATGTGGATTTGCCATGACCAGGAGCACCTGCAATAAGTATGCCCTCTGCTTGAGCTTCTAATCTATCAATTAATTGAATAGGCAATTCATAGCTTTCAATATTTTTTTGTATCGTTGGGCGTACTACTGTAATTTCATGAGCATCCGAAAAGGGAGGATAGGTTATAACAATTCGATAATTCTCCAATTGAACAACTTGAACTAATTCTTGATCATCCTCAATAAATGTGTTATTTTGAAGTTGAACAGATTCAAGGATTCTTTCAGAAAGATCAATTAAAAATTCCTGGGTTAAAGCTTCATCATCTAGAGGATCTAAGTCCCATTCTCCAGGATGTCCATGCTTAACTTGTATAGGTAGATTTTCTCTGAGATGTACACTCATGGTGTTCTCAAAGATTTCAAACATTGCCTCCAGTTCGCGCACAATATACTATTTTTCTTTATTAAATGTAAACTAATCGATAAGGTTCAATTTTATATTATTTGAATTTCTCAGAATTTGAAATTAATAAAAATATTATAAATTTTCTATCATGACCATAACCAGAGCAAAAAGCATGATCGGATGAATTCTTATCTTAAAGCTTTTTGCATTTTCATAATTTGGTTCTTTAACCAAGGGAATTCCTACTATTAGGATTAAGACAACAAAAGCACTTATCGCAAAGATAAACACAAATCCAAAAACATCTGCAACAAAAACAGATACTACTGCTATAAAAAGAGCTAGAAAGACAATAAATAAAACTAATTTGGCAGCTACTGGTTTGCCATATTTAACTGCAATTGTCTGCACGCCATACTCTTTATCGCCTTCAGTATCCATTATTCCCTTACATACTTCGCGGCCTGTATTAAGTAAAGCAGATATTAGAAACAGGTATATTGATTCAGTCCAATCTCCTGGAGGCCAAAAATTAGCCCACCCAGCGCTAACAGCATCCCCATAAAGAAATGCTGAGGTTGCAGTAACTCCAACGGTAATATTGCCCGGCAATCCAGTTTTTTTAATTTTCACATTGTATAATAGAGATAGAATTAATGTATAAAACATAATAATTATACTAGCTGAATTTAATTGAAGTATACCTGCTGTTGTGCCTATAATAAACAGAAAAATCGCAAAAACAGTAGCTTGTTTTACAGATACTTTTCCAGAAGGTAATACTCGATGAGGAGCATTAATTTTATCAATTTCCAAATCAATTATATCATTATGAATCATCGCGATACCAGTGTAGGCTATTACGACAAATAAAGCTAAGAAATACCTGTAATAATCGACATCTGGATCTCCAAAATACATGCCAGCTAATGCCATTGCAGATATCATAATCACATTTAACGGTCTTAACAATTTAATTAGGTTTAATATGATCACAGATCAAGAATAATTTATTACAATTTAACTATTATTCTGTATTATTTATGAATCATCCAATGAAAATTCATTTTTATACTCCTCCCATGCAGTTTCCCATTCCCAATTTTCTAAATTCGCAAATTTCTTAGTTTCACTCAGGTCCTCTGGAATTAACCTCGTTACCTGTAGATAAGACACATCTCCTATTGCATCAACCATGGCAAATAAAAGAATTTTCTTTGACTTCTTAGCAGTTTTAACCAATTCCTCTAGTTCTGCCAACTGGATGGAACCTCCCTCTTTCAATGGAGTGACATAATACAATGCTCCATCTTTTTTCGGTTTAGAATTTCTAGCGTACAATCTAAAGAAAAATGAACTTCCTTGGCCTATGTTTAGGATATATCCCCGATTTCTTAAATCCTTGTAAACCAAGTATCTGTTCATAAAATTCGGAATTAGTTCTGAAAAATACTTTACTAAATCTCTTTCTTTTAAAATTAAATCGTGGTTTTTTATCTCAATTCTACCCAATTCCAATAAATGAAGTGCTTCAAATCCATTTAATCGTAATCCATTTTCTTCCGGGATTCCGTAAAATCCCTTATTATGAAGTGAGATCGCAAACTGACTAGATGCCAAAACTGTATCATCTATTATTGTAGAGGGGATGATACTATTTCGAGTAAGGTCTTCTGTCATCTCTTATCAGCTAGCATTCTAATTTACTAATAATTGTTCTATTTCCGGAAGTTTATTTTTTTATTGTAATAACCACCTCGATATGATCTAATCCGGGGCTATAATTTTTAATTTTAGCAATGGAACTCACTTGAGGAACAACGTCACATTGCTTAAACCATTTCAGATACTTATCTGACCATTCATGATAATTTTTTGGTTTTCCAAGGGGGTGAAGATGAAAAATTGCTTTATCTTGTGCAGCTAGCACAGCTGCTTTAATATGTGATAAATCAACATTATGGTAACCCAGAAAAATTCGGTTTGCCCAATTTCGTGTCTTAATTTCTCTGCAATCCATATTTATTGCTGTATTCGGATCCAAGTTATTGATTTTTAATGTTTTTTTGAGATAGAAAAACGTATCTTTATTTTTTTCTACTAATAAACCGTTAATATTTTTTTTGACTAGAGGTTGCAAGCTTAGATTTCCAACAGCCGAAAACATATCCAATAAATTTTCACCCTCATTTACTTGCTTTACAAGATTCTCTCTTAAAGATCGGTTACCGCCAGAAAAAGTAACCTTTGTAATATCAAAAAAATATATGACCTTATTTTCCTTATGATTAACTTCTGTAAGATTAGAACCAGCCATATGTAATAAATTTGGTTTTCGACTTTCACCTTCTGTTGTGAAATGCTGAAAAACGGATTCACACCAAGGGTATAATTCCATAATCGCATTTCCCAATTTCTTGTGAAGTTTATTAGAGGATCTTAATACAATTTTATTTCCTAATCGTTTATACCCAGATGGAATAGGACCTACGTCTTTATCCAAAGCTAATATTCTATCGCGAAATCTCATTTATCTCGAAAAATCTCAAGATCAATAATTTTGTAAAGAGATAAACACCTAGATTCAGGGATGAAAAAAATGCTTTTTTTTAATAAATAGAAAAACAGACTCAATCACTGCTAATATAAATCACACGTAGAACAGATATTTGTGAAGCCTTCACCTCTTCAATTATCTAAAATTAAAACGATTTTGATGGCTCAATTTCCAGGATTAGATCCAAACAAAGTATTGGGAAAGATTGAAATAAAAATCTCTGGAAAAACAAAACGTATTAAGTCAATATTCGATTCTTTAGATAATGGAAAATTATTATATTCGTTAAGGACTAGTGATGGTAGATTTCTTCCATCGATGGAGGGTGCCCGAAGAATGCTTGAATGTGGTTATAAAGGTAATCGTGTTTTTATTTCTGATGAGGCTTCTCAATTTGTGGCTCAAGGAAAAACAGCATTTTGCAAACATGTAGTTAAAGTTGATGATGATATATTTCCAAAATCAGAAGTATTTATTTTGAATCAAAATGGTATATTACTTGCCATTGGAACGGCAGTACAACCAGGATATGCTATGCTACAGTTGAAATCAGGTATTGCTGTTAAACCCAGGCATTATTACAAAAAAATTGTGCAAAAATAATTAATCTATTTAAGATTCATAATTGCCGCGGCCAAATCCCCACCACTTTTCTTCAAAGCTTTGATAGCTTCTTTTTCGGATACATTCGCAGTCGAAACTATCAGTTGTACATCCTCTGGTTTAATTTCAACGTCAACAGGGGTTTCTTCTTTAGATTCAATGGCTTCTCTGGGACTTGCAATTAATGGTCGTTTTTCGATTCTACTAGGTATAATGTTCCATACCTCTTGACCCATATTCATGATAGTTACTTCAGGATTTACTAAAACTATTTCTTCATCCTTAGTTTTGACTATTACTTCAGTAACATCATTTACCTCTTGTGTATCTATTTGACTCATAGCCTTCTGCATCTGTTTTGATGACATTCCTTCCATACCTCCACTTACTCCCATTTGTTCCTTGCGCTTTGCCCTTCTCAAGTCACGTCTTCTTTTACTCATTTATATCTCAAGATTATTAAGGCGAAATTTTAATGGATCGATAAAATATTGATTTTAAGAGTATAATTTTCAATTTCGTAAAGAAATTATTAATATCACTTCTGATCAAAATATTGAATAAAATGATGGATTAGTAATTTCGCTTTGTATTTTCCAATTTATTTAAATCGATAGATCGTTTTTTACGATTAAAGATGTCTGTCGCTCGATTAAAACAAATACGTGAAGCAGAAAAGGATAGCGATAAAATAGTCAAAGAAGCGGAAGAAAAGTCGGAAAAAATGATAGCAGAGGCAAGAAAAAATGCGGATGCCATTATAAAAAAGACTAAAAACGAGGCAGAAGAAGAAGCCAAGGATATCAAGCGCAAAATGGAAGAAGAAACAGAAAAAGAAATTTCAGCTTTGGAAAAGGAGGCTTCAGTAAAAAAGGAAAAAATCCGTAAACTCAAGAAAGAAAAACTTGAAGAGGCAACAAGTATTGTACTCAAGCAAATTCTGGAGTAAATCATCATGAGTGCAACAGAACGCAATATTATTGCTACTGTTACTGATGACATCACTGCTTTAGGAATGAAATTAGCTGGAATTGGCGAAGTTGTTGCTTTAAAAGACGGAGAAAAGGCTAATGATTATATTTCAAAATTAGCAAATGATCCTTCAATTGCAGTTATAATTGTCACTGAAAGAATTGGTGAAGAAAACAGGTTATTGCTTAACAGGATTACTCAAAGACCATGGCCAGTTATTGTTGAAATCCCGGGACCTGAAGGTAAAATTGAGAGAGCATCTTCAACTCTAAAGGATCTGGTTCGAAGAGCACTTGGGATAGAAATGGACGTGTAATTAAAAATTAGAATTGATCCTTAATTAATAATTCCGATAGAATATGTCTCGTAGTTTCTTCCCGCACGGATGAATAGGAAAAAGTTGACCAATTTGAACGGATACAACATAATCCTCTTTTAAGGTCTCACTAAAATCGAGTTGGAAAAGACTTAGCTAATAGTTCTTTTGAGTGTCGAGAGTTTATGAGTGAAGGAGAAATTATCGGAAAAATAAGTCGAATAGCTGGACCTCTTGTACAAGCTACAGGCTTAACAGGAGTTCGTCTTTATGATGTTGCCCGAATTGGTAATTTAAAATTAATTGGTGAAATTATTAAGATTGATGAAGCAATCGTGTCCATTCAATGCTATGAAAATACAGATGGCATCTTTCCCGGAGAACCTGTAGTTGGAATAGGAGAGCCACTTTCGGTAATGCTTGGTCCAGGACTCATGAGCCAGATTTATGACGGTATTCAAAGACCCTTACCTAGTATCAAAGAATTAGTAGGTAACTACATTACTCGTGGGGTTGAAATTACTGCTCTTGACATGAATAAAGAATGGGATTTTGAGATAACAGCGAAAAAGGGAGATCAGGTACAAGGTGGAGACATCATCGCAACAGTTCAAGAAACTCCCTCCTTTGTCCATAAAATAATGATTCATCCAAACATCTCTGGAAAAATAATTGAGATATCTAAATCAGGAAAATACAACATCCAAAAGGCTCTGGCTGTAGTGGAAGATGATGATGGAAAAAAGCACGACATACTTGCTTATCAAATCTGGCCAGTGCGTATACCAAGACCATTCAAACAACGATTACCCTCTGATGAAATATTAATAACTGGTCAAAGAATATTTGATACTTTCTTCCCAATATCCAAAGGTGGGGTTGCAGCCGTACCTGGGCCGTTTGGAACAGGAAAATGTATGGCTGGTGATACTCCTGTCTTGTTGGCCGATGGAACGAAAATACATATCAAGAAATTATTTGAACAATATAAGGATAAAGGTATTAAAGAAAAGAGTGATGACTTGGAAACGTATATCCGTTTGAATAAAGATGAAGAGATCCAAGTTATCGGATTCGATCCCGAAAATTATGATTTATTTATTACCAATGCAACTCATGTCTATAAAGGAATGAGCGATTATCTCGTTAAAATATCAACACAATCAGGAAAATCTATTGAGGTAACTCCAATTCATAAATTGCAAATATTTAATTTTGAGAAAACCTTAGAAAAACAAGCTATGGATATTAGATTGGGTGAACACTTACTTGCACCGAAGAATTTCAGTTTAAACGGTGAAGAACTTACTTTCGATACAACAGAAACTTCAAATCTCGATTTAGAATCGCAAGCATCGATCCAAGTTATGCAAAAAAATATTGTAAAATCAGAATTTGACAGATTAAACCAAAGATTTAACTTAGATCCCGTAGTGAAAATCGAACTCATCGAAGGTCCAGTTGCAGTTTACGACATTACAGTTCCTTCAACACATAAATTCATAGCTGGGGAAAAACCTTTGATCGTTCACAACACTGTTGCCCAACACAGTCTTGCTAAATTCTCTGACGCACAAGTTGTAGTATATGTTGGGTGTGGTGAGAGAGGAAATGAAATGACACAGGTACTTGAAGAATTCCCCCATCTCAAAGATCCAGGAACAGGATTGCCCCTAATTGCAAGAACCACTATGATAGCAAACACTTCCAATATGCCGGTAGCTGCACGAGAAGCATCAGTTTATACGGGAGTTACCATGGCAGAATATCTACGTGATCAAGGATACGATGTCAGTATGATGGCAGATAGTACATCCCGTTGGGCAGAGGCCATGCGTGAGATCTCGGGTCGTTTAGAAGAGATGCCAGGAGAAGCTGGATATCCAGCTTATCTGGGATCCAAAATCGCAGCCTATTACGAACGTGGAGGTAAGGTGGTATGTGCGGGATCTGATGAACGAGTTGCCTCAATTAGTATTGTGGGTGCAGTAAGTCCCCCAGGTGGGGATTTTTCCGAACCAGTGACCCAGAATACGCTACGTATTGTTAAAGTCTTCTGGGCACTAACCAAGAAATTAGCTGAACAGAGGCATTTTCCAGCTATATCTTACCTTGAGAGCTATACGCTATACTGGGATGTTCTTGAACCTGATTTCAAAAAGAAATTCGCGGAAGATTTTGGGGATCTCAGAGGACGTGCATTCAGGTTGCTACAAGAGGATAATGATCTGCAGGAAATTGTACAACTTGTAGGCCCAGATGCTCTGCCACCTGCTGAGCGAATCACCCTGGAAGCAGCCCGTGTTCTTAAAGAGGATTACTTACAACAGAACGCATTCCATGAGGTGGATCAGTATTGCTCACCCGAGAAACAAACCACTATGCTACGTAATATCTTCATGTTATATGATAAAATGAGAGAATTGTATGAAGCTGGTGTCGAACTCGAAGAGATTACAAGCATGGAGATGTTTGATCGAGTAGCCCGTATGAAATATGAGGAAGATGTCGATAATATAAAGAAATTACAGGAAGATATTAGTACAATTAGTCCAGAACAATTTACCATAATTCAAGTATAATGGCAAAAGAAGTTTGTTAGACTTGATGATTGGGCTTTTAATTGAGATAAATTTTTCATATATAATAATTAAAGTTTTCTTGAACGACGAATTCAACATTCTCACTATTCAAGTTGCAACGGATACATTATTTTCTATATAATTATTTAAAAATGTTAGAATTCTAGAAATTTCATTTAACACGAGATACTGACAACTTTTTATGATTATTAATCAAGATCTATGTAAAAATTCTATAAAAATTATAGCTATATTAATAATTATCATTTACGATCTGCAAAAGTTATGAAAAAAAGCGAAGTGCAATACCGAACTTCACTCGATAATTTAATGGATTGCTTAGGTATTTATTCAGCTATCAGAGATGACACGCACAGAATCACTGATTTTCGAATAGACTATGTTAATAAAAGTGCATGTAAAAGCAATGATATGACAGAAGAAGAGCAAATCGGTAAAAAACTTTGTGAATTATTACCATCTCATCGAGAAACAGGTCTTTTTGATGAATATTGCGAAGTGGTGGAGACTGGCGTGTCTTTGGAAAAAATATCGCTAGTTTTTGAGGATGTCTATAAAAAAAAGCGTCTTATTCGGGCGTTTGATATAAGGGTTTCAAAAATGGAAGATGGTTTCATGGCTACTTGGCGTGATGTCACCGACCATGAGCAGACTAAAAAGAAATTAAAGGAATACCGTGATAACCTTGAAGAGCAAGCGAAGGATTTGAAGACGATAAATGAAAAACTCTCTTCAGAAATATTAGAGCGCAAACGTATGTTGAAAGAATTACAAGAAAGTGAAGAAAAATATCGCTCCTTATTTTCTAATATGATCAATGGAATTGCTCAATGTAAAATGCTATATGATGAAAATAATAAACCAATAGATTGGATTTATTTAGAAATTAATGAAGCATTTGAAAAAATAACAGGAATTAAAAGAGATATAATTGGAAAGAAAGTCACAGAAGCTATACCTGGAATTGAAAACGATGTTCCAGAATTATTTGAATACTACGGTAAAGTTGCTAAGACTGGTGAAGATATAAAATTTGAAATTTTTCTTGAAAGCTTGAATATATGGTTTCATGTTCAAGCTTATAGTCCAGAGAAGGGATACTTTGTTGCTATTTTTGAAGACGCTACAGAAAGAAAGAATGCAGAAAAAATATTACATGAAAGTGAAGCTCGTTTTCACAAACTGTTTGATGAATCTCCAATTGGAGCAGTAATTGAACAAAATGGAATTATTTCAGGTGCTAACCTGAAATTTGCCCTAGATCATGGTTACAATGATATTAAGGGATTAGTAGGTAAATTAATTGTTGATCTATACCCATCTGGAATAAAGGAACAATTAATCGATCGAGATTTTCAGGGAATGAAAAAAGAAGAAATTACAAATTCTTTTGAAACTATCGGGTTGAAAAAAGATGGATCCAGTTTTCCAGCACAAATAAAAGTAACAAATATTGATCTTCCTGATGGTTCTGCAATTTTAGGATTTTCCGAAGATTTAACTGAAATTAAGAAAATAGAAGAAGATAGACTGAAATTAGAATCACAAATTCAGCAGGTGCAAAAACTAGAGAGCTTAGGATTACTTGCTGGAGGTATAGCTCATGATTTTAATAATCTCCTTGTTGGGATATTGGGTAGTGCAAGCTTAGTAATGGCTGAACTTCCTATTGAATCTCCTTCTCGCCCATTAGTCGAGCTAATCCAAAGTACATCAGAAAAAGCCGCAGAGCTAACAAAGCAAATGCTTGCATATTCTGGAAGAGGTCAGTTTGTAAAAGAAACTTGTAATATAAATTTATTGATTGAAGAAATGACTTATTTGTTAGAGACTTCTGTGTCTAAATCAGTCGTAATTAAATATAATTTTGGAGAAAATTTGCCTTTGATCGAAGTTGATGTAACACAAATTCGACAGATAATCATGAATTTAGTAATTAATGGATCTGAAGCTATTGGTAATAAAAGTGGGATAATTACTTTTACTACAGGTGTTATGGAAGCAGATATGAATTATTTAATGGAAACGTATGTACCAGCAAGTCTCCAAGAAGGGATTTATGTTTATCTTGAAGTTTCAGATACTGGAGATGGGATGTATGCAGAAATTGTAAATAAAATTTTTGATCCATTTTTTACTACTAAATTTACTGGAAGAGGATTAGGGTTAGCCGCGGTTTTAGGCATTGTTCGTGGTCATTTAGGAGCCATAAAAGTGTATACCGAAAAGGGAAAAGGTTCAACCTTCAAAGTCCTTCTCCCAATAACTGAAAAATCCTTGGAAAGTAAAAAAGTGCTTCAACCTTTTAAAATGAAAAAAGATAATATAGGTAAGATTTTAGTTTGTGATGATGAAGAAACGGTTAGATTAATTGCAAAGCAAATGCTAGAATCTCATGAATTTTCAGTACTACTCGCCTCGGATGGTAGAGAAGCTGTGGAATTATATCAAAAAAATTTTCAACAAATTGAATTAGTTATACTCGATATGACTATGCCTCATATGAATGGTGAAGACGCGTTTAGGGAAATGAGACGTATAAATAAAAATGTTAAGGTTATCCTTTCAAGTGGTTATAATGAACAAGAAGCAACAAATCGCTTTGTAGGAAAAGGATTGGCAGGATTTATCCAAAAACCATATACAATAAATACCTTTATATCTAAAATATATGAGATTTTGTAGTTTTAAAGAAATAGATCGATACTACATTTTTTGGGTACAACAGAGTAAAATTACTGATTTGTACTTCGATCTTCACCTTCAACAAATTATACAGCGGATTTAATAAAATTCGAAAGATCTACTTTCATTTTTGCTAACGATGGTTCATGAACATACATCATGTGGCCTGCTTCATAATATGCCATGGTGATGTTATTACGCAGACTCGGATCCAGGCCTAGATGATCAAAAGTGTATTCTGTGGCAAAAAAAGGCGTTGCTAGGTCATAATAACCATTTCCAACAAATATTTTTAGAAAGTTATTTTTGCTAATCGCTTCCCTAATTGTCTCTGCAACATTAATGAATTTATTGTGGTAATCCTCAAATTTCCAATCTTCCCAAAGATTTGCGATGATCTCATATGGTAAATCACTCTCATAATTAAGATCAGCACGGATATAATCATACAATGTTGTTGTGTAAGCTCCCTGAACAAGTGCATAACTTGGGTCATATTCAACCACGGCACCAGTATCATCCAAATCAATCCCGGTTATACGACTGTCAAATCTTCCCACGGTTCGATGTTGCTTTCTCAATAATTCCTTAACAAATTTACTAATATTAATTCGAAGATTAGTTCCCTCTATGTAACTTTCAGATAGACCTGTAAATCTAACAAGATTTTCTACAATTTTAGATCGTTCCTCCCCCACCAATCTATCTCCTTTCATCAACGCGAGAGTGTATTCGGTCTGAGCAAACTCTTTGACTTTCGCTAGTGTTTCCAAAAGATTTTTTGACAATTCTTCATCAAGTAATTTATGATACCATGCAGTTGCCGTATAAGTTGGTAAAAATAGAGTAAAAGGTAAGTCATTACCAGGATCAAATCTTGCAGTATTGAAGTTAAGAATTGATGAAACCAGCATCACACCATTGAGATACATCCCTAGGTCATTTTGCAAATGCCCTGCAAGACCAGCGGCACGGGTAGTTCCATAACTTTCACCTATTAAAAATTTAGGAGATTTCCAGCGCTTGCTTCTGGTGGTGTACAACCTAATAAATTCACCAACAGATTCTAAGTCCTTTTTGAACTCATGAAATTGTTTTGCTTTCTCACCAGGTACTGCCCGGGAATATCCTGTACTTACTGGATCAATGAATACGAGATCTGTTATGTCAAGAATTGAGAACTCATTATTTACCAGCTGATAGGGTGGGGGAACAGGCTTTCCATCATTTTCTGCTATTGCTCTGCGAGGTCCAAGAACACCTAGATGCAACCATACTGATGAAGAACCAGGTCCACCATTAAATGAGAAAGTTAATGGCCGTTTTTCTAAATGTTCGACATCATTACGCGTATAAGCGATAAAAAACATAGATGCTTTGGCTTGGGGCTCTTTTTTCTCTTCTTCCTTTTTCAGAATAATTGTGCCAACACTGGCTGTATATTTGATTTCTTTTCGATTTATTATCACGCTGTGTTCTGTTTGGATTAATTCTTCCTTGGGAATAGTGATTTCATTTTTTTTTTATTATTATTTTTATTTTTTTCTTCACTAGTTTCAGTCATACCTACTGTCGGCAATTTTGAATAGTAATTAAGGTCTATCGATTGATTAATTATAAGTAGTGACATTGAAAAAATGCAATTGAATAATTATTTATCTTTAATATTGAATCAATTTTTGTTATTCATATTAAAGATCAAACATTATTGGAAAGTTTTTTCTATATTCGCAAAATTCTTGTCTTACTCTACAAAAATAAATGGTGAAGGATGAGGAACGTACCGAATTTAAAGACAATACAAGACCTAGCAAAAGGTATTGATGAAGAGTTTCAAATAGAATCACGATTAAAACGATATGAAACCTTGAATCCTGAACTTATTGAATTTGCAGCAGATTTTGGCATTTCAGACCCAAAAATTGCAACTCCAGCCTTGTTTGTTGCAGATTATGTTGTTACATCATCAGAAGTTCCTCAGGGAACGAGTGATGAAGAAAGAAGGGAATCCATATTTAAATCATTTTCAACAGGTCTGAAAGATCGTTGTAGTTCTGCTGATGCATTAATGCGAGTATTTTATCTGAGTCAAAAAACTGCTACATTGATTCGCAGAAATAATTCATTTCTGGCTGGCCGTGGTCTAAATCAGGATACTGGCATGGTTATATTAAAGGACGGTTTTTTAACGCCATATTTGGCAGTATCCTCTGAAATCCTAACTGAGGGAAAAGCAGGATGGGAACTAGCTTTGCTCTCTTCTGCTCTTAAGCAAACGTTTCCACACGAAGAAATTGATGATTATCTCGAGACACCAAATTATGATAATGATAAAGATATATTTCCTTTTGTGCAGAGATTATTGAATGAGTATATTAGGCATCACAATGCTGAAATTAATACTAATCTAGTAATTCCTAACATATTAGAAACTTCAATCGTTTTTATTACCAAACCAGGTAAGGCATCGTTAGTATCGATGTGGTCTCAAAAGGTAACAAAAAAGAAATGGTTGGACGATGAGGTAAAGACTGTAGTCAACCCCCTTCTAAGTTTTCTAAACAAATCAGATGACGAGAAACCATTGATCTATGTTCGAGGAAAGATAATTAATAGTGACGATAAGTTGATGCTAGTCAGAAATCCATTTGCACATGGTAAGCCAATTACGTTAATTCGTACACCTGCCGATGAATTAAATGTATCAAAAATACTCACAACCTTAGAATTAAGAAGTCTTGAGGCAGAGGGGTGGGATAAAACTGAATTGGTAGAAGTGGAGGTTAAACAAAAGGCCAAATCTCCTAAAAAACCAATAGAAAAAATTAGTAAGGAGATAAAACCAGAAGCGATCCAACAAATACCAAAAAAGAAAGGATTTTTCTCGCGTCTAAAGGGGAGATTTCGGAAGAAACCAGCACCCTTACCAGTAACTGAGGTTAAATCTAAGAAAATTAAAAAACCAGCACCTAAGAAAGAAAAAAAGAAAAAATTCTCAAAGAAAAGAAACTTCTTACCCTCTTTTTTAAGTCATAATATTGGAGTTGAAGCCGTTGGAGATTTAGAATTATACGAGATTTTCGATACATTCAGAGAGAGTCAGTATTTAATTATTGGAGCATTGGAATCTAATTTCACTGAAGGAATAACTACTTTTCTTACAGAACCTGAACTTGGAAATCCTGAAGAAATTGCAGAAATGCTCGATGGTCTCGATGAAGTGATAGAATCAGCTGCAAATCATTATTTTGAAGAAGATCACCAAATTATCCCAACAGAAATTCTCTTTGTTACAAAAGATGACAAGAGGTACATTATCTGTCTTGATGGAAATGAAAAAAGAATAGTAGGAACAATTGCAATTACATATGTTAAGGAAATCACAGAATGGCGGAAGGATCAAGAATTACTTCAGAGAAGATCTCTACATATGAGAACAGGACAACTTTTGGCAGCTAGACAACATACACCATTTGATCAAGCGATTGAGCGAATATATGCAAGTACAATTGACAAAGATGCTAAATTTATTGAACTAGATCATGCTATTCTTCCTATTGAATAATATTTAGCCCATGTTCTTTCAAATTTATATCGCAGGGGATTGGAGCCAATGTATATCAAGAAATATTAAATGAATATATTAAGAATCGGAAATGTATGAATAAGGTGGATACGTTTACAGTGATAATAGATAGTGAGAAAACAATTTTTATCCATGTTTTCCTTTGTTAGTCTTTTTACAACACAATTGTTTATTAAAAACAAACTAAATTTATAAAAAGTTCAAAAATATCTGACCAATGTATAGACAAAAATCAGATTCATTCACCAGATTACAATCAGCCTTTAAAATTGCTTTAATACATGGACTGGCTTTACTGGGATATTTTATCTTGGCAATGGTAGTAGGTACTATTGGACTGCTTACCGGGGGGATTTCACTCATGTTACTTAGTTTTGTCCTCTCATTAGCAATTATAATTTTAGGCCTTTTGGCATCTTATGTCTTGGCCATGTCATATTCAAAATATTTTGCCTGTCGTATAGGTTTTTTTCAAGCTCTAAAAATTTCGCTTGAACTTACATTTCAATTGTTCGTTATCGTGATTGCTGTATCCATCATCGGGGCCATTATATTTCAGATAAGTTTGGTTCTAGGATTTCTTATATTAATTTTTGTATGGATGATCTTCCCATTAACAGCATTTTATTTCGTACAAGAATGGATCATGGAAAATAAGGATAATTATACACTGAGTAGATCTCTAAACATGGGTTACTACAATTATCAATCAATAATCGGTAATCAAACACCTTTTATACAAAATCCATACTACCAACAGCAATACCAACCACCAATCCAAGAATTTCGACCACCGCAACAACAACAACAACAATATCAACCACCAACTCAAACACATCCAGATCAACCACAACAAACATCAAAAGCATTAGATCAGACACCAGAAATTTATTGTGGTAGTTGTGGAATAAAGCAAGAAGATGTTGATGCATCATTTTGTAAAAAGTGTGGGTTTAAAGTGTGAGTCAAATATAATTTAGTGGGATTGATGGTCATAGCTCTAAATATTGCTCCAATAAAGATGATAAATGTGGCTCTTGTTATCCAAAAAGAACTTTAAACGAAAAACCATCAAAACATTACAATTGCTTGCACCAGTATTAATTTACGAGAAGGGAAATAAAAAAAAGGATCATTTTGAAATTTCTAATTAGCAGGATTAAACTATAGAGTTATGTATTTAGCTTTGTTGTGATGATAGATGTGCCACGTGAGGAATTGATGTTATTGAAATCAATGAACTTAAGAAAATTATCCAAGATGAAAAGATGTTTAGTGGTTATATATCCGATTTTACTAATGATAAAGTAAATCAATTTCAAATAATCACAAATTAGTGAATATGTTGAAAAAGGTAATCGCTAAATTTGGTTTATGGCTTTTTGTCCTGAATGTGGAACACAAAATGACGACAATGCAGCATTCTGCGGTAATTGTGGTTCTAATTTGCAATCAACACCCGAACAACCGACTGGTTATCAGCAACCTCAGTCTGGCTATCAACAACCTCAGTCTGGTTATCAACAACCTCAACAGGGTTATCAACAACCTATGGGACCCCCAGGCTCTCAATTTATGATGATGAGAAAAGGAAAGGGTGGACCAATGATCTTTAGTTGTTTTTGTGCTGGTTTAGGGATGTTGTTGGTTGATAGTAATAAATACACGGGCAAAGCTATAGGAATATTCGTAGTAGCTTTTGTAGGTTTGTTTTTCCTTTTGATTCCAACGCTAATCGCATGGATTATAGGTTTGATCTGGACATCACAAGCCGTAGACGAATATAATCGAGACTTATCCGCCCAATATGGAGTAGCACCATACTGAAATTATTCAATCTCCAATTGAAGTAAGTCTTCTTTCTGAGTATCTGTTAAGGAGTTAAAGTATTTAATCATCTCAGGGTCAAAGAATGTATTGAAAGGCTCTAATCCAGGGCAAATATCAAATTTTTTCCTATAGGGTTCATGTGGGCATCCTTCGCAATCATCCCAAAAATTCTTATATCGAACTAAATGGATCAAAAGAAAAAGGCTAAGGACTGTTATAACACCAATAATTTTGAATAACAATGGTACAGTAACAAAATATCTTGAGAAATAACCTACTCCTAAACCCAGAGAGATCTTACTCAGGAGACTGACACTTCTATCAATTTTTAGTAATTTATCAACTTTAGTCATGTGGATTAAGGATGGTATGGCAAAAAAAGCCCCAAAAAAGAATAATTCAGTTGCGTCCCGTGAAAACATAGAGCTAGGTAAAAGCCATACAATGATTACAGCGATACTTCCTGTAGGGTAATATATAGTACACCCTCGACACGTTTTTACTCCTTTTATATTGAAGACATGATTGCTATAATTATCACAGTGGGGATGATGTGCCGCAGCTACTTTAATTAATGACCATAATCTAGTTCTCTTTTCTGGATCTTTGAGGTATGACAAAAAAGAGGACTGCACGATGGAATAATTGTGCAACAATAAAAAAACCTTGCCATTTCATAAAACTACTTATATTTTAACTACAAGTACTGAACGGTCAAATGAATGTAATTATTTTGACAGTAGGTTTTTCAGTCAGAATTGTCAATGGGAATATTATCAGCTATGATTAGTGGATTGAAATATCTATCGTAAGCGAAAAATGATGACAACGGTTTTTGAAACAATATTAGATAATTCGTGTGTCTTTCACCCCTACTTCGTTTCATCTTTCTAGATTGCTGAATATA